>CAYPHP010000177.1:0-7474 GCA_964410045.1 uncultured Acidobacteriota bacterium
GGCCATGCCTTGGCGGCCCAAGCCGATGGCATCCAGCGTGACGCGATCACAGGGCGCGTTCCAGCCGGCGCCGCCCAGGACGCTCCGGGGAACGATGGTAAATGCGGTCGCGGCCGCCGCGAACTGCCGGCGCGTCATGCCCTTGTTGTTCTTCATGGATGTACCTCAGGATTTGGCGAACACCACTCGCTCGGTGATGGCCTTGGCCTCGAGCAGGGTACGCACTTCGGCCGCAAACTGTTCCTCGGCCCCCAGCTCCGGACCGCCGGCACGCCGCGGCGTGATCTCCAGGCCCCAGTATCCCTGGTAGCCGCCCTCGTGAGCGATGCGGACCAGTTTCTCGCAATCGAACGCAGGATCGAGCCGCTCGCCCCAAGTGCCTTTCACCGAGAGCCCGCGCGCGTACGGCAGGATCTTGCGCACCGCGGCATAGCGGTCTTCGCCTCTGTTCCAGTTTCCCAGGTCGCACAAAAGCGCGAACTTCGGATGATTCACCTTCTTAACCAGGGCCACCAGCAGGTCGGGATCGGAGGAGGCTCCGCCGTGATTCTCGACGATGATGTTGAGGTCCGAGCCCTGGGCATAGTCGAGCATCATGCGGAGGGTCTCCGCGGCGCGGTCCACCAGGTCGCGATCCTGCTTCCAGTCGGGCAAGCCGCCGTAGACGTTGCAACGCACCGAAATGCAGCCCAGCTCATGAGCGATGTCGATCCACTTGCGATGGGCGATCGCCGCCTTCAGGCGCTCGGCCTTGTCCGGCGAGGCGGTGCCGCCTTCGTTGTCGCACATGATAATCGTCGAGCGGACCCCGGCATCGGAACACGCCTTCTTCAGCTTCTGCTGATAGCCCAGCGTGGGATTCTCGAAGAAGCTGTTGACGTGCTCCAGGGCGGTGATCCCGAGCTTGTCGCGCAGGATGCCGGGGAGGTCCAGCAGCTTCCACTTTCCAAGCGCGAAGCTGCCGTTGAAGGACCAGGCGGCCAGGGAGATCGCATTCGGCGTCGCACCGGGTGTTGGAAGAGCGAGCGCCACAGTAGAGAGGATCATCGTTCGGCGAGTCATGGCTTTGCTCAACTGAAACACAGGGGACCCGTGGTGTCAATGGACGGGCTGTGCTACCGTAGCCAATAGGGGCCAAGATCCGCTGGGAGGTGTTCCATGAATATTCGAAGGCACTATCGTTTCGCCTTGGTCCTGGTCGCAGCCTTATGCCTGTGCGCCGAAACGGGAGGCGCGCAGCGGCGCAAGGGCGGCGGACGCCGCTCCACCTCCGCGGCCGGCATTCCCGCCGGGGCCACGATTGACGTCCGTCTGACCAGCCAGATTCATTCCGGTGAGGCCAACAACGGCGACCAGTTCAGCGGCACGCTGGCTCAGCCGGTGACCGACCAGGGCCGCACGGTGATCGCCAGGGGCGCACGCGTCACCGGACGGGTGATTGAAGCGGTGAGTTCAGGCCGCTTGAAACGGCCGGCCTCGCTGACGCTGGAAGTGGTGGAGGCCGGCGGATTCGCCGTGCGGACCAATCCCATCACGCTCGACGGCAAATCGCACGCAGGACGAAACGCCGCGCTGATCGGCGGAGGCGCCGCGGCCGGCGCGATCATTGGGGCCATCGCCGGCGGCGGAAAGGGTGCGGCCATCGGCGCGGCCACAGGCGCTGGGGCCGGGGTGGGTGTTGCCTTCTTGACCGGCAAGCAGGAACTGGTCCTGCCGCCGGAGATGCTCCTGCAATTCGCCGTCACCGGAGGTAGCGGGAGCGGGAGTGGCAGCGGGAGTGGCAGCGGCATTGGCAGCGGGACCGGCAGCGGAAGCGCCGGTCGACCTGCGTATGCCGAAGACCCTCAGGTGTTCAGCGCCAACTCGCGCCGGATCATCGGCGACTATCTGCGTGTGAATCGCTCCAACCTGCCCCCGGGCTTGGCGCGCCGCGAACGCCTGCCTCCGGGCCTCGAGCGTCAACTGCGCCGCAACGGAACCTTGCCGCCTGGACTGCAGAAGCGTGTCGAGCCCTTCCCGGCCGATCTCGACCGGCGGTTACCCGTGCTCCCATCCGGAATGAGCCGGGTGTTCCTGGGCGGGCGCGCCCTGCTGCTGGACTCCGCCCATCGCATCCTGGACATGTTCACGGTGGAGGATTAGTTTGACAATGCAGAATGAGATCAGCCACCGAGGCACCGAGAGCACCGAGCCGGAACGGATCAGTGGCCGAGAATCCTAGGCGGCCGCCTGCGCGGACTGCGGCTCCGTGTCCGGAGCCTTCCCCGCCGGCGCCAGGCCAAACAGGAACGCCAGCACATAGCAGCCCATTGCCAACAGATACAGGAACCGGAAACCGAAGTACATCGAGTTGTACTCCAGCATTCCGCCGGCCATGGCCCCCAGGAGATTCAAGGCCATGATCCCGGCGATCTGACGGCGGGAAGCCAGCAGCGTGGAAAACACGATTCCGGAAAAGAACATTGGCGACGTCAGCAGCGCCGTGGTTCCCAGACGGCCCATCGGAGTGGACGGCAGGCCGCCGCTGCGGGAAATCCACCACCCGATTCCGAGACTCGCCAGCAACAGCAGATAGAAGAAATGCGGGCGCTGGAGTCCGAAGCGACGCACCGCGGCGTTAGCCAGAAAGGCCATGGTCAGAATCCCGGCGATGACGATGCCGATCACCTGCCAGGTGTTGCCGAAGGTCAATCCCATTTCGGTGATGCCCTTGGTTTCCACGAGCATGAACCCCGCGCCCAGGAAGAAGAACGAAATATCGCGGGTTTGAGGCCGCTCCGCGGAGAAGCTCAACGTCATCCAGAGCGACAGGCCCAGGACCAAAGCCATCATCGGCAGGTACGACAGCGGGTAGACCCGGCGGGGCATGTAGAAGAACGGCCAGTCGTCGGTGGAGACCTCGACGTTGCCGCCGCCCGGTTTTGAATAGAAGCTGGTCACGTCCAGGAACTCCGCGCGAGCCAGATACTCCTTGGGAACGGACGGCACGCCGTCGCGGGTGATCAGAAATGTCACCGCGGCGTCGTAGGCGCTGGCGATGCACAACGGCGGATGCCCGAAGGCAGTCTCCATCATCCGGTAGATCTTGCGGAAAAGGTCCTCCGTGAGAATGGCGAACGAGAGAGATAGGACGCCGTCGTCCTTCAGGCGGGCCCGCGCCTCCCGCAGTCCTTCCACGGTGTAGACAAAGGAATCCAGGCGGACGCTCGAAGCGTGACTCACCAAAGTGTGGGAATCGAGCAAGCCATAGACGATCATGTCGTAGGTCTTGTCGGTATTGCGCAGGAACGACCGCGCGTCGTTGACCACGGCGTTCACTCGCGGATCGCGATAAGGATGCTCGGGATGGTTGCCCTTCCCCAGCAGCAGGATCACCGGATCAATTTCGATGGCGTCCACACGCTGCGCCCCGGCGCGCAGAGCGGCGGCCACGTCATTGCCAGTGCCTGCGCCGACCACGGCCACTTCCTGCGGACGCGAGCGCGCCTGATACGGCAGGTCGTAGTACGACCGGATCTTCTGGATCGCCGGATCGGTTTCCTGTTCCGGTTTGCGCGAAGCGAGATCGTGGACCCGCTGATAGTAGGAGCAAGCGGCGCGAATGATCATCAGCCCCTTGTCGCTGAAGCTGACCTCCAGCGACTGGTAGGGGGAGTAGATGCGGCTCCAGCGGACGTCGACGGGCCAGACCAGCAGGACCACGACCCCCAGCGCCCATCCGGCGCCGAGCAACAAGCGGGAGGGAATCCGGGGAGTCAGCAACAGAATGCCCCCCAGGCAGAGCGCGATCCAAATTACCGGCGGCGTCCACAGCGCGCTCAGGATAAACATCAGCAGGACGCCGGCCAGGCTTCCCAGCAAATTCCATCCGTAAGCACGCAGCGTACTGCGGCGCTCCATCAGGCGTCCGCACGCCTGCCCGATCGGCATGAAGGTCAACGCCGTCAGCAGGAAAACGCTGATCAGAAAGAAATAGAGGACGCAGGCTTCGGGTGTGCTGGCCTTGTCGTGACCCATGGCCAGTTGATCGCTGAATGGCGGGTCCCACAGGGTCTTCAACTGGCGTCCGTTCAGGCCGAAACGGACGCCGAGCATCAGCAGAATCTGCCAGGCCAACAAAGGAATCACCAGCACGAGGGGGATGCGCTCGCGGCGCGCCAGCGCGTAACCGAGGCCGAGTCCGGCAAAACAGGAGAGTAAGCCGAAGTTTTTGTAGAAGGCGAAGAACGGGAGGAACGCGCCTTGCCAGCGGATGATGGCCAGTTCCAACAACAGGCTGATGGCTGCGGCCCCAGCGATGGCCAGATCGATCCAGCGATCCGGAAGTGCGTCCAGAAACTCAGCCTGCTCCCGGCTCAAGGCGTCCAGGCGCGGCTCAAGCTTCTGCAGCAGGCGTCCGAAGAACCAGGTGGCCACGGCTGCGCCGATAGTGAACAGGAGGCAGCGCAGCAGCAATGCCGGCGGCATCCCGGTGTCGGACTCCCCGACAAACGACGCCGCCACCGGAACCAGCAGGCTTCCCAGGAAGGCAACGGTCAGGAAGCGCGTCCAGCGCTGGTGATCCATGGCTCCCCAGAGTATGGCCGAATCGTCTTCTAGCGCAACCTGACGCTGACCAAGTTCGACAGGACTGACACCTGCGAGCCCTTGAATGCACTAACGCGATACTGGAACGATCCCTTGCCCGGGGCATCAACGTAGCCGGTGACGTTCGCGCCCGTGTCGGTAATCGCGGTCCACTTTCCACCGCTCTTGCGCTCCACCCGGAAGCCGTCTTCGTTGCTGGAATTATCCACCCATGCGAGGGTTACCAGTCCGCCGTTGATCGCGGCGGTCAGGTTGGTGGGCGCGGCCAGGGTCTGCTCATCATTCACGATGGTGATGGTGATGGAGTCGGTATCCGCCAAGCCCTTGTTGTCGGTCACCCGGGCCGTGACCACGTGGCTTCCGGCTGCGGTGCAATCGTAAGTCCGCGAAACCGTCGAGCCGGTCCCCAGTGATCCCAGGCTGCTGTCGGTCCAGGTGATGGAACTCGACAGAATCCCCTGCTCCGGATCTGAGGCAGTCCCGGTGAATGAGACGTTTGCCGGACAGGTGTAGGAAGCGCCGTTTGCGGGAGCGGAGATGCTGACCGTAGGTGGCTGGTTGACGGGCGCCGCACCGCCGGCAGCGTTCACCGCAGCCAGCACGTCGATCAGCCCGTAGCCGTAGGTGTTGTTGGGAATCGCGCCGGCTGCCAATCCGCCACACGTCTCAGAAGTGCCGATGCGGAAAGCGGTGCCTGTCAGGAGCGATTCGGTGCCGGAAATGTTGCCGCGGTAGGCGGACGCTGCGGACCACAGCAGCGCTACGGCGCCGGCGGTGTGCGGGCTGGCCATGGACGTGCCGCTCTTCATCCCGTAAAGGCTGCCGGGCAGGCTGGAAAGGATGCTGACGCCCGGAGCGACAACGTCGGGCTTGATGCCGCCGAACGCCGAGGGGCCCCGTGCCGACCAGTAGGCCACCACGTCGAGGTTGTTGGTCCCGCCGCTGGCGAAGGAGTCCGGATAGTCGCCCGGCGACCCGGCGGTGCCGCAGGCCGAGCCGTTGTTCCCGGCGGAAAACGCCGGGAAAATGCCCGCCGCCCGCCAATTCTGGACGTAAGACTGGTACCAGGCGTTGCCGCCGCCACCGCTCCAGGAGTTGTTCACCACGTCCGGCTGATTGTTCCCCGTGCTGTTCCCGAGCGGATCCAGGATCCACTGCGCGCAGGAGGTCAAGGCGGAGCTGGCGCAGGAACTGGAGGCGCATCCTTTGCAGGCGATCCACTTGGCGCCGGGAGCGACGCCAATCCGCGTCAAGCCGTCGTCACCCACCATCGTCCCCATCACGTGGGTCCCGTGACTATTGTTGTCGCAGGGCGTCGAACCGCACAGGCCGGTCGGATCTTTCCAACTACCCGTATGATTGAACGATCCGCCGTTGTTGCCCCGGTACTGATTGACCAGCGCGGGATGGTCGAACTGCACTCCGCTGTCGATGTTGGCCACCACGATGCCGGATCCGGTCGCGGCCACCTGGTCGGCCTTGATCTTGGTGATGTTCCACTGCGGCGTGCCGCCCGTGGTGGTGATCTCGTCAGGCTCGGGAATGGAGTAGACGATCTCGGGAACAATCGCAGCTACTTCCGGGCGCCGCGCCAGATCCCGGGCTAGATCCAGTGTGCCTGCCGGTACGTAGATCTTGTTCTCCACCCAGAACGGCGTGAAAGCCACGTCTTTGGCGTTGAGGTAGCCGCGCACTCCGGCCTGGCTGCGCTCCGCGACTTCCTGCAGCACGTTGACCACATATCGGCCACGCTCGGCGCGGTTGCTGATGCTTTGAGCCGGCTTCACGTTGCCGCGCTCGGAGAAGATCACGAAGAAGGGCGCCACGGCATCCGCGTCGTCCGTCAATGCATTCAGGAGGGAGCGATCAATCTTAGAGTTGCTGTCGGCGGCGCCGCAGCCAAGGACCGCCAAGAGAAGAATCGCCGCTGCTGCTGCGAGGGACTGCCTGACGAAGCCAAACTTGCTCGATCGCACGAGTAAACCTCCGGGACCTGTCGCCTGAGCGAGAGAATAGGTGCTGCATGATTAGCGGTGTCTGGAACGTGCCGGCTCGGCAGGAGTGGTACAGCCGCAGGGGAGCTTCGAGCCTCAGTTGATGGCTCGAAGCACCCCGCGGCGCCACTGTGCGGATCTGGAACAGCTTCGGAGGACTACTTTCCTGGCCCCTGGTTCCTAAACCCAAACGAATGATACCTGTCTTCTATGAAGTTGTGCGCGGCGGACGGCCGGTCTTTGGTCTGGCCGCCGACGCGACGGGCTCGCAGGAGCCCGCCATCACGGCCACGATTATTACAGAACGTGATCCACATTACTACCCCTAAGCAGCAGGCGGGTGGCGACCCGGAGCCCGTCCTTGTCCACCGTGGTGGCCAGCTCCGTGCTGTCGGACTTCTTGCCCATGTCCTTGCCCGTGCAGGGCATCGTGAACTTCTTGCCGTTTGACGTCCGGGTGAAGTTCAGGGCTTTCCGGTCGCAGGAAATGGTGTACTTGCCGGGCTCCAGGACTTGGCCGGCGATCTTCACCTTGCTGCTCAAGGTGATCTCGTCGGAGGCCTTCTTCTCCGCGTCATTGTGATGATCCTGCGCCACCAGGGGAACCAGGACCAGGGCCAGGGTAACAGTTGCGATGGCTAGCTTCTTCATGGCAGTCTCCTCGATGAATGAGCGCCCAACCTTCCGGCTGATACGCTGAATGAACCGCAACAGCGGCTTTTTGTTAATCCGAAACACGACTTTCCTTACCTTCCTTTTGGCACACCAGATCCGCCAGGGTGGTCTCTTCCAACAAGCGCTGAACGTCGGCGCGTAACGGCGACCACCGGCTGTGCAGCGTACACGGCGTATCCACGGAACAGGCCCGCGGCTCCAACACACAGCGGTGCTGG
>CAYPHP010000178.1:0-7450 GCA_964410045.1 uncultured Acidobacteriota bacterium
AGCAGTTGAACCGCCTGGTCCGCCACCTGCAGAACGCGCTGGAGAGCGGCTCGTCGCGCCAGTTCCTGTCGTTCATCGACGGCGCCAAGTTCGACGATTATCAGCGCTTCGAGAACATGATGGAGCGGCTAATGCGCGAGGACACCATCCGGGTCCACTTTCGCTAGGCCTTCAGCGCGTCGCCCAGCGGTCAAGGCAAGGCGCAGATGGCCCTGGACGCGGACATGGAAGTGGCCCGCAAGGACGGCGTCGGACAACTCTCACGCCGCCGCCAGCAACTGGTGATTGATTGGGAGTACACCCGCCGCGGGTGGCGAATCATCAACATCACGCCCCGGAATCATTTCCAGCCGTTGTAGGAGTTCGCGCAAAGGCGCAAAGCCGGAAAGGCTGAAGAACAAAGCGTTCCGCCATGGGCTACTGCAAGGCTAGGGGCATCTGAAACTGCGTGTTCAGATCGATTAGCAACCGCCATGGAGTTGCTCCGGTTACGTTAACTGCATTAACCGGCTCGCATGCATCGGTACTCGTCGAACCCTGTGAGCGCACAACTATGGTGCGGGAAGGACCGTCCTGCGCGAGCACCTTGTAAAGGTCAAGCAGGTGAAGCGGGGCAAGACGCGGGCCGACGGCCCCAATCGTAAATGGTGTCCCCGTGCAGTTTGACGACTCAAAGTAAAACTGACGGTTCTCAGCCGTGAGGGTGCCCTGCCCGAGAAATTGGTTCCAATCCACTCTCAGGATGACCAACCTCTTCTCGACCCGGAAGGCGACTACAGGATAGGTGTCGAAACCGACGACCGCTCCAATACGCTTCCCATTGGCATCGACAACCGTAAGTCGTTCGACAGGCTGTACAGCGGTTTGCCCGTATGCTCTGCCGATCACGAAGCTTATTGAGAGTAACGCGAGCACCAATGTAGCGAATCTCGACCTTGTCATGTAAGCCTCCTTCTTGAACTGCTTATCGTCACGCACTCGTGGCAACCGATTGGATTTCGATGGCCCCAACCCAGTGAACGGTAATCGAGCTAGCGCCCGTTACTTGCACCAGGACGTCGTTAGGAGCGCCGACGGCATCAAGCGCAATCGTTGCGTCCCACCCTGTTGCGTTTGTTGACTCTATAGGTGTGACTACGTCTCTAACGATACTTCCCTGTATCTGTGCGCCACTACCCTGGCGATACGCCAAGGCTGCGCGCCAATAGAAAGCCCGCTCAGACCCGTCTGACTTCCGGCCGATGACTCGCGCGCTGACGTGGTAGATTCGGCCGTCAACGAGAGTCAGGGCGAATAACGGCTTCGCCGTCCCGTCGGTAGTAGTCACGGCCGCAGTGGTCTGGATCGACTCGGAGTCCGCGAACCCAGTGAAGGAGGCCACGGCCATGTTGGAACTGGTCTCGTTGTTACTGAAAGCCGAGTCCGCTACGAGATGGGTGTCGTCCGTGACCGACTTGACCGTCTTTGTTTCCCCGGTGTCCACGATGGTGATGATGTCGCCGGCGACAATGTCGGACAGAAAGGCCGTGCCAGTCCCGACGACCGTAGCAGAGGTCTCCGTAGTGGCAACCGTTTGACCCGCTGCTAGCGTGAAGGAGCGCCGCCCCCGGACTCGCACGCCGGCGGTTTTTCCGGTGGCGACGCCGAGTACCGCTGTGCCCTCGGCTCCCGGGGGATTCTTGCTCGGCGCATTGACCCGAAAAGTATCCGTCGAATGGACCGGCGGACCGTTAGTGAAGAAGTTCCCAATTGAGATGCCACCTCCTGCACCATTGCGGTACAAAGCGACGTCCTGGTCCCCGGTCCCTCCGGGTCCCCACTCCAGGAAGCCGCGCAGGCTGAAGAGGAATCGCGCTTCGGTGTCGGCCGATCCTCCAGTGCCCGTACCGAGTCCGCACCAGAGCACCACCTTATCTTTCGAATACTCGTCGTCGTTGGGCACCAGCGCAGTGATCAGTTCCGGTCCGCCGCTGACTTGTTTCGTTTCCGTTCCTCGGAAGACCAAGCTGCCGTCCTTCGTGACGGAAGCCCGCACGTTGCCGGATGAGTCTCTCCACTGTTGGATGCTGACGCTCTGGCTGGCGGCTGCCTGCAGAATCAAAGCAATCAAGTCCGCGGCGGTAGCCACCACGTGGACCTTGCCGCTGGGCGTCGTGGTCCCGATGCCCACGTAGCCGGAGGCAGCGATCCGCATTTTTTCCGCGTCACCCAATGCGAACAGCAGGTTCTTCCCCGCCGCGGCAAAGACGCATGCATCGTCCTGAACCGACGTCGTGACAAGATGTGCGGTACCGCCGGCCAATGCAAATCCAATCACCGCGTTTGGATAGACCACTTTGATCGAGAGTCCATCCGACTGGTTCGCGCCTTCCACCTTGACGACGGGATCGGTCGTCGTCGCCACCTTCACACGGAGGAGCGCGTTTGGTGCCGTAGTCCCGATGCCGATGTTGCCGCTGGACTCCGTGATAACGGAGTCGTCCACGCCCCCGACGGCATCGCAGAACTTGGCGATCTGACCACTCGTCTTATTGCCGCTGCATGCTCCGCCCTGGACTGGGAACACCGGCGCCAGAGCGGGGAAGATCGACTTGAAGGCTTCCGGATCAGCTAGCAGGTCTGCCAGCGCCTTGCGAACCTGATCTGGCGAGACACGCACATTATCCTCGACGGGGGGGGGAACTCAGAAGATTGGCCAATGAACGAAATAGAGACGACAGGGTACGACGCATAGGCACCTCGAATTCTGCCTCAATCATAACCACAGATGAACACGGATGAACAGGGATCAGAAGTACTAGAACTACGAATTAAGATGAATCGCGCAAAGATCCCGGTTCATTCCACAATCCCGCTGCGCATGGCGAAGCGGACCAACTCGCTGGTGGAATGCAGGTTCAGCTTTTCCATGATCCGCCCGCGATGGGAGTCCACGGTGTAGACGCTGAGCTTCAGCAGGCTGGCGATGTCCTTATTGGTTTTTCCTTCGGCGATCAACTGCAAGACTTCGCGCTCGCGGGTAGTCAGCAGGTCCAGCGGATCGCTGACGTGGCGGCGGTAGTCGCTGAGCACACCGTCGGAAATGGCCGGGCTCAGGTAGGCGTCGCCCCGGGCCACGGCGCGGACCGCGGCGATCAGGTCGCTGTCGATGGAATCCTTGAGCAGATATCCGCGGGCTCCGGCGCGCAGCATCTCGCGGACGTAGACGGAATCCTTGTGCATGCTCAGGGCCAGCACGCGGGCATGAGGCTGCGCTTCGGCCAGGCGGCGCGTGGCCTCGATGCCGTTCAATCCGGGCATGGCCACGTCCATCACCACCACGTCGGGACGAAGCTTCTCCGCCTGCTCGAGGACCGAGCGGCCGTCGCCAGCCTCGCCGATGATCTCCATATCCGGGTGCGCCGCCAGAATCATGCGGAAGCCGGCCCGGACCACGGCGTGATCATCCGCCAACAGGATGCGGATCTTTTTCGAGGTCGCGCTTGCCATCCAGTTCCTTGTCCGGCGCGGTGACCGGCAGTTGCACTTCCACGCTCAATCCGGCGCCGTGCTCGGCTCCCGACCGGAACCGCAATTCGCCGCCGATGCTGCGAGCCCGCGCGCGCATTCCCACCATCCCGATGCCCGGACGGGAGTCGGGATCGGACGCGTCCATCCGCTCGGGGGCGGCGCCGTCCGCTTTCAGTCCGCAGCCGTTATCGGAAACTTCCAGCAGCAAGCGGTCTGCGCCGGCCTGCAAGTCCACCTGGACCCGCGTCGCTCCGGAATGGCGGGCCACGTTGGTGAGCGCCTCCTGCGCGATGCGGAACAAGTGCGTTTCGGTTTCGTCGGGCAGACGCGAGTGGAGATTCGAGTGGTACTCCACCTCAATCCCGGTGCGCTGGTGGAAGCGCTCACACAAGGATCGCAGCGCGGCGTCCAGCCCGAAATCGTCGAGGATCGTGGGCCGCAGCAGTTGCGAGATCTGGCGGACGTTGGAGACGGTCTCGTTCACCAGGCGCAGGCAGTCCTGCAGGCGTTCCTGAACCACGGTGTCTTCGGGCCGGCTCTGGCCTTCGAGCGCCACCAGGTTGGCTTTTACCGCGGTCAGCGACTGTCCCAGTTCGTCGTGCAATTCGTGGGAGAGACGCCGGGCGGCGCTTTCCTGGCTCTCCAGCATGTGCCAGGAGACCCGGCTCAGCTCGCTGGCCTGCCACTCCATCTTGTGCAGCAGATCTGAGGCCAGACGGACCGTGAGGAAGGCGCACACCAGCGCCAGCACCAGGCAAGCGCCGAACAGCAGCGCGGACCGGAAGATCAGCTCGCCGGTATGACGGGCGATCTGCTGCTGGGCGCTCAGCTTCTCCTGGTCGTTCGATCGAATGATTGTGGCCACGTGCGCCAGGACCTCTTCGTGGCGATTGAACATGCGGCGCGAGAGGCCCGTAGGCACCGTCTCCAGTTCCAACAGACGCCGGGCCTCCGCCGAGAAGGCGTGCGAGGCCGCGCCCAAGCGGCGCCACATAGGTTCCTGCGGCGTACCCGTGGCGGACGCCACGATGCGCTCAATGTGGCGCTCGGTCTCGTCCAGTTCGCTCAGGATCTTCTCGCGGTCAATGGACTCCGGGTCGCGGGCCATCTTGTGGAACACCGCGTTCAGGGCGGTCTGCTCGCTCTGCACTTCGGCGATCAGGTTCGTGGTGACCACTTCGTGCTGCGCCAGGCTGTCGGCGCTCTGCTGGATCACGTAGATGTTGCGCAGCCCGAAGAACCCGGCCACCAGCAGCAGCAGGATCACCAGGGTGAATCCTACAAACAGCACCTGGGCGATGCTGCGCGGTCCGATTTGTGTGGGCAACATGACTATGCTCCGCGGGCGACCTAGCTCATTATAGGTGCTTCGGGAGCCTCCAGGGGGGAGGCCGACGGCCTATCCCCCAATTTGGCCCCTGTTTCTAGCCTACCGGGGCTATCGTTCCGGTCCGCAGCCCTGGAGGACCATAGATGGCGAGGGGAAGGCTCCCCGAGGGCCTTTCACCATCAAAGGAGAGGACAAACTTCATGAGTAAGATTCTGGTTGCACTGCTGTGCGCTGCGCTGGCCCTGCCGGCGATCGCCCAGGAGAAGAAGGAAGGCAAGAAGAAGGAAGCCGCCAAGACCGAAGCCACCAGCAAGGGCGAGGCGAAGTCCGAAGAGAAGAAGTCCGACACGGCCAAGGAAAAGAGCAAGAAGGGCAAGAAGAAGAGCGAGAAGGCCGAAGAGAAAAAGAGCTAAACTATCCGCGTATGCGGAAACCCAACAGGCAGCAGGCCATCCGCTTGCTGCCTTTTGCTTTTTGTGCCGTATGTATGTGGCTGGCGATGCCGGCCCGCGCCGACGTACCCTGCACGCCCAGTAAGCCTCTGCCGGACCAGAACCGCACGGTGATGAAACACCGCCCGCCTCCCACGGGGATCCAGCCCCTGATCGCCACGATTGCCGACGTGCTGGCTTGGCCGCTGCCGCCGGGAATGAAGCGCAAGATGCGCAAGACCGACAGCGTGATGGATCCGCGCGAGGAGCAGGTCTACACCGTGGAAGGCAACCTCTGGCGGGTGAAGCTCTCCGAGGACGATTGTGACTTCCATCTGGAACTGGGCCCGCCGGGAGGGCGTAAGAGCGACGAGCGTGTGGTCGCCGAAATCCCCCAGGGGGCGGCTTTTCTAGCGGCGCGCGAGGCATTGATCGCGGCGATTCCGGAAGCCGGGACGCTCAAACCCGACGAGGACGCCAAACTGAAAGCCAATCAGACCGGACGAGTCCGCATCACCGGCTACGCGTTTTGCGACCTGGAACACTTCACCCCCAAGAATCCGAAGCAAGGCACCGGCCACGGCGGCAAACGCGTGATGACCCTTTGGGAGATCCATCCGGTGTGGAAGATTGAGTTTTTGAAGAAATGAAACTACCGATTGCGCGGATTCCACGGGTCGGGCAGGCGGCCGTTGGGTGCTTGCAACATTACCCCTGCGCAGTAGAGAATAGTAATGTCTTCCTAGGAGCCTCATGACGATCAATAAGATCATTAAAGAGCTGTTGAAAGAACGGCACGATCTGGACATGGCCATCGCTGCTGTCGGCGAGCTGGCGGCCAGAAAACGGGGTCCGGGCCGACCGCCGAAGCTGTTCGGTCTGGGATCGAGCCGCGGGCCAGGCCGGCCGCCAGGACGGACGATGTCCGCTGCTGGGCGAGCCAGGGTCGCCGCTGCTCAGCGCAAGCGCTGGGCCAAGGCAAAATCCGCCGCGACGTGACCTAAAGCTCTCCAACCCGGACGTAATTCACCGCGTGATAAACTAGCCGGTTCATGCCCCAGGAACTGGCCAAAACCTACGATCCGTCGCAGATTGAGCCCAAGTGGGCCCAGCGTTGGGTGGAGCGCGGCTTCCGCGCCGAAACCGGCAGCGCGAAGCCCATGTTCTCCATTGTGATCCCGCCCCCGAACGTCACTGGCTCGCTGCACATGGGGCACATGCTGGAGCACACCCAGATCGACTCGCTGGTCCGCTGGAAACGGATGCGCGGCTACAACGTGCTCTGGCTGCCGGGCACCGACCACGCCGGCATCGCCACACAGGTGATGGTGGAACGCCAGCTCGCCGAGCAGGGATTGAAGCGTCAGGACCTGGGCCGCGAGGAATTCGAGAAGCGAGTCTGGAAATGGAAGGAAGAGAGCGGCGACACCATCAAGCAGCAGATGGTCCGCTTGGGCGACTCCTGCGACTGGTCGCGCGAGCGCTTCACTCTGGACGCCGGGCTCTCCCGCGCGGTGCGTGAAGTCTTCGTCAGCCTGTTCGAGCGCAAGCTGATCTATCGCGGCACTTACATCATCAACTGGTGCCCGCGCTGCCTGACCGCGCTCAGCGATCTCGAGGTGGTTCACGAGGAACGCAACAGCAGCATGTGGCAGATCCGCTACCCGATCGCCGGGATGAAGGACGAGTACGTGGTGGTGGCCACCACGCGTCCGGAGACCATGCTGGGCGATACCGCGGTGGCGGTGAATCCCAACGACGAGCGTTATTTCAAGTATCACGGCAAGAAGGCGATCCTCCCGTTGATGAATCGCGAGATCCCCTTCGTGGTGGACGATCTGGCCCAGCCGGAGTTCGGGACCGGAGTGGTGAAAGTCACTCCGGCGCACGATCCCAACGACTACGCCTGTGGCCTGCGTCACGAGTTGCCGCAGATCAACGTGATGGACGATCACGCCCGCATGAGCGCGGAGGCCGGACCTTACGCCGGTCTGGACCGTTACGAGGCGCGCAAGAAAATCGTCAGCGACCTGGAGCATCTCGGGCTGATGGAAAAGGTGGAGCCCTACAAGCTGGCGCTAGGCTGCTGCCAGCGTTGCCGGACGGCGGTGGAGCCGCGCATCTCCACGCAGTGGTTTGTGCGCGTGGCGCCGCTGGCCAAGCGCGCCATGGACGTGGC
>CAYPHP010000179.1:0-7439 GCA_964410045.1 uncultured Acidobacteriota bacterium
CTCGAACTCGCCCCAGGAACTGAAGTGGCCGGGGATCCCGGTGCGCGGAAAGGTTCGAAACACCGCCGTGCGGAACGACTTCAGGCCGGTGTCGCTGCCGATCCAGAACGGCGAGCTGGTGGACAGCGCCAGCAGATGCGGCAGAAAGTAGCGAGCCTCATTCATCAGATCGATGGTGGTGGTGCGGTCGGGCATCCCCACGTGTACGTGCAAGCCGAAGATCAGCAGCGAGCGCGCCAGTTGCTGCAGCTCTTCCACGAGTACCTGGTAGCGCTCGTTGGGATGGATCTGTTGATCGCGCCAGCTTGAGAACGGGTGCGTGCCCGCCGCGGCGATCGCCAAACCGGCGCGTTGGGCGGCCGCGGCCAGTTCCGAGCGCATCGCCACCACTTCCCGGCTCAACTCCGCGACGTCCTGGCAGATGGGCGTGCCCACCTCAACGATGGACTCGTGCATCTCCGGCTTGATTTGGTCGCTGAGCGAAAGATGGCTCTCGGCAATGAGCTGGCTGACGTGCGAGCGCAGGGCTCCAGTTTGTGGGTCCACAATCTGGAACTCCTCCTCCACTCCGATGGTAAACCGGTGGGCCATTCCCAACTAGGCGGCCCCCAGCATGTAGGGGATCACAAACTCGCGGTACTGGTGGAGGGTTTGCTCCTCCTCGCCACACATCAAGTAAATGTTGAACTGTGTGACTCCAGCCTGTTGTAGCCGCTTGAGTTTTTCCCTGTGCGCGGATGCGGGCCCGACCAGACAGAAGCGATCCACTACGTCGTCGCTGACAAACTGGGCATTGGAGCTGCCGACCTCGGCATGATGCAGGTAATCGTAGCCTTTGCGATCCTGGATGTAAGTGGTCAGGGCGGGCGGCAAGTCTTCGGGCTTGTACTTGTTGACCAGGTCCACGACATGGTTCGAGACCAGCGCCGGGAACCAGCGGACGCGGTCGCGGCAAAGCTTGAGGTCATCGGACATCCACACCGGGGCCGCCGCCATCACTTCAATATCACCGGGATCGCGTCCGGCTTCCTTGGCGCCTTCGCGGACGAAGCCCATGCACCACTCGATCAGGTCGGGATCGGCGAACTGCAGGATCACGCCGTCGCCGATCTTGCCCGCTGTGCGCAGAGCTTTCGGTCCGTAGCCGGCTACCCACACCGGAATCCGCTTGCCGTTGGCCCAGGTGAAGCGAGCGGGCTTGCCGTCGTAGTCAATCTCCTTCCCGGTGTTCAAATTGACGATCGTCTCGACGCACTTCTCCAGATCGGCCAGGGTGGTCGGAGCCTTGCCCAAGACGCGCCGGGAGCTGTCGCCGCGTCCGATGCCCAGCACCATCCGCCCTTGGGAGATCACGTTCAGCGTGCCCAGCAGGCTGGCCGTGACCGTGGGGTCGCGCACGGCCGGATTGGTGACGCAAGTCCCCAGCTTCATGCGTTTAGTGTTGAGCACCATCAGCGTCAGGAGCGGATAGGGCTCCAGCCAGAGCACGTGCGAGTCGAAGATCCAGCCGTAGGTAAAGCCGGAGTCCTCGGCTTGACGGGTCAGGTTGACCATGCGCTCAATGGTCAGATCCGGCTTCAGCGTGAACCCAAAATGCATAACCCCTCCGGAGGCGATCAGCTAAGATCCTAAAACTTAGCATAGAATGCGAATCATATGCCCTTCGATACCCTCATCGTCAACGGAACCGTAGTGACAGCCACCGATACCTACGCCGCGGACGTGGCGATTTCCGGCGGCAAAGTAGTGGCGATCGGCGCGGGCCTGCCGCGCGAGAACGCCGGCAAGATCATCGACGCCAAGGGCAAGTACGTCCTTCCAGGCGGGCTCGACGTGCATACCCACCTGGACATGCCGTTCGGAGGATCCACCAGCGCTGACGACTTCGAGACCGGCACGCGTGCCGCGCTCTTCGGCGGTACCACAACGTTGATCGACTTCGCCATCCAGTACAAGGGCCAGTCGCTGCGCACCGCCTGGGATGCGTGGATGACCAAGGCCGCCTCGAAGGCTTGTTCCGACTACGCGTTCCACTGCATCATCACCGACCTGCCCGACGCTCGCCTTGAGGAGATGAACGCCTTGGTGAAGGAAGGCGTGACGAGCTTCAAACTGTTCATGGCTTATCCCGGCGTCTTTATGCTGGACGACGCCACCATCTTCAAGGCGTTGAAGACCACCGCCAAGAACGGCGCGCTAGTGTGCATGCACGCCGAGAACGGCGGCGTGATCGACGTGATCGTGCAGCAAGCTCTGGCCGAGGGAAAGACAGCGCCTAAGTACCACGCGCTGACGCGCCCCACCACCGCGGAAGCCGAAGCGGTTTCGCGGGCGGCGGCGCTGGCCGAAATGGCCGGCGCACCGCTGTATATCGTTCACTTGAGCTGTAACGACGCACTGGTGAAAGTGCGCGAAGCGCGCGACCGCGGTCTGCCGGTCTACGCCGAGACTTGCCCGCAGTATCTTTACCTGTCACTCGAAAACTTCGACACGCCCGGCGGCTTCGACGGCGCCAAGTATGTCTTCACCCCGCCGCTGCGCGAGAAATGGAATCAGGAAAAGCTCTGGGATGGGTTGAAGCACGACCACTTGCAGGTGGTCTCCACGGATCACTGTCCGTTCTGCTTCAAAGAACAGAAGGAACTGGGCAAGGACGATTTCACCAAGATCCCCAACGGCGGCCCGGGCATCGAGCACCGCATGAGCCTGATCTATTCCGGCGGCGTGGCCGGTGGTCGCTTCAACGTCAACCGCTTCGTCGAGATCACGTCCACCACGCCCGCCAAACTCTTCGGACTCTATCCGCGCAAGGGGACCATCGCCGTGGGCAGCGACGCTGACCTGGTGATCTTCGATCCGAAACGCCAGCACACCATCAGCGCCAAGACGCATCACATGCGCGTGGACTACTCGATGTTTGAAGGCATCACCGTGACTGGAATGCCTGACGTGGTCCTGTCGCGCGGCCGCGTGGTCGTGGACGGCGACAATTTCACGGGGAAGCCCGGCAGCGGGGAGTTCTTGAAGCGGAATACATTCAACCCGGTCTAGCCAAAGTGGAGGTGCGCCTTCCTTCATGAGCTTCGCCTTTCCGGCCCGCTGCAAGGCGGGCTGATCGCCCTCGGAACGGGATTCGCCCTGCGGAATACACCGGCGACAGCCGAGACGAAATGGTGGCCTTACCTGCTGTTCGGCTACGCATTCATTGCGGTGGTCTTGCCCTCGCTAATAGCCGGCGTAGAGTTCCAGCCGCGAATGACTCTGGTCCTAGGCGTGTTTGTCGCTTTGCCGTTTTGGACCGCAGCGCGCTGGCTGGACGGCTCCCCGTATGGCGCCCTCACAATCGGTTGCTGGCTGATGGTAGGACTTTGGGGGATCCACGCGCTGCTGTCGGTCGCGGCGTGGCTGAGGTACCGGATCTCAACCCGTCCGCAATGAGGCTGCGCGCCGTCTCGCCGACATCAGTTTACAAGCCGGAGGGACTGCTAGCGCCCCAGGTCGTCACTTAGACTGCTGAGCCTTCGAGTGGAGCGCTTTCTATTCAACCGCGATCGTAACGGTATTTGAAGATACTCCGCCGATGGTCAGCACGACAGGCACGGAACGGCCGGGTAACACTCCGGCGGGCACGGTAACATTGACTTGATAGAGACCCACAAAGCCCGGGGCCAAGCCGGAGAAACTCACCGCAGCGGACCGGCCGCCGATGGTCACGGTGGGTACGGTGGTCGTGGCGATCGTCGACCCGCCCGGCGCGGGCATGCCGTTCGTCTGCGGTACGGTAACGGCCCCGAGGCCGGTCGCATAGATCTGGAGTACGCTGCCTTCGCGAGCCGGGTTGGCCCCATCCACCAGCCGCGCCAGGGTGTCGAGAATCGCGCCCTGTCCCAAAGTGCCCGTGGCTAAGAACATAAACAGGCCCGGACCAAAAGGCGCCAGCAAGACAGTTTGTGGATCCGCCACCTCAGTCCCGTTGGCAACCACCAGGGTGGCCTGGGATTGCCCAGCCAGTTCCCAGGGAACCTGAGCGTTTACCTGGTTCGGGGAAACGTAATACAGCGGAGCCAAGACACCATTCACGCGGAGTGTGGCGTCCTCCAGGGAAGTAGGCAGCGGCGATCCCGTAGCGGGTGCGGCCCGGGAGGCCAATTCGTTGCCGAAGACTGAGAAGAGACTTCCCGGTGCAAGTCCTGTAGCCGTGTAACTTGCCCCGTTGACAATGCCGCGCGCGTTAACTTGCACTCGCGCTACCGGCCCTGACGAGTCGTTTGAGGTGATCGAGGCGACTGTAAGGAGAATTACGGTTAAAAGAGGATTCATTTCTCCTAAATCATAACGCCCCGCGAAACAAACCGTTAACTAGTTCCTTCTGCCGAGCGTCACATCCACGACCAGCTTCTCTTTCCCTCTCATCACCGTGACCTTGACCAGGTCGCCGGGCTTCCGCTTGCGAAGGCTGAAGGTGAAGTCTTCCAGGTTGTTGATGGTTTCCGCGTCGAAGGCGATCAGGACGTCGCCGCCCTTGAGTCCGGCTTTATCGGCTGGGCTGCCGGGGCGCACATCGGAGAAACGAACGCCGTTCTGCGACTCGCCCATGTCGGGGATGGAGCCGAAATACGCGCCATAGCCTCCGCCGCCCGCGCCTGCGACCGGACGCGGCGGCTCGGCTACGCGGATGTAGGCCAGCTTGTCCTGCCGGGCGTCGAGTTGCTTGACCACGCCCTGGACGAGCGCAAGTACTTGCGTGGCGCTTTCGGCGTCAATCTTCTCCCAGGTGTCTGAAGGCTTGTGGTAGTCGCCGTGCAACCCGGAAAAGAAAAACAGCACCGGGATCTGGCGGGAATTGAAAGACGTGTGATCGCTGGCTCCGTAGCCGCTGTTCGAATACTCCAGCTTCATTCCCACGTTCTTGTTGACCTCTTCGAGCCACGGTTTCAGTTCCTGCGCGGTGCCTACGCCGCCGACGTAGATCTTCTTGTCCTTGGGCCGGCCGATCATGTCCAGGTTGATCATGGCTACGGTTTGTTCCAGGGGAAACAGCGGCGCCTTGGTGTAGTGCGCCGACCCTAGCAAGCCCATCTCCTCGCCGGAAAACGCCAGGAACAGGATGGTCCGCGCGGGGCGCGAGCCCTTCATGGCGCAGGCCAACTCGATCACCCCAGCTGTTCCGCTGGCATTGTCGTCAGCGCCGTAGTGGATGCTGCCCGTCTGGCTGGGCGCCAGTGAGTTCTTTCCGCCCAGACCCAAGTGGTCGTAGTGCGCGCCAATAACGATGAACTGGTCTTTGAGTTTTGGATCGCGGCCCGGCATCACACCGGCGACGTTTTCAAGTTCCCGCGTCCGGCGAGTAATGTCGGTCTGGCCTTCGACGGCGGCATGCAGCGCTATCGACCTGTTCGAGAGATCCTTGTCGATGGCCGTCTGGAGTTGCTCCAGGCTCTGCCCGGATGTCTTCAACCACTGGTCGGCGACCGCGCGCTTCACCTGCAGAGTCAGGATGCCCAGCTTCTCCGGACCCATCAGAGCGTCGAGCGGCACGAAGGGATCGTTATCGTCGGCGTGATTCAGCGGATCGTTCACCAGGATCATGGCCACCGCGCCGTGGCTGCGGGCGTTCAGGGCCTTCTGGATGATGTCCGCGTGGCGGGTCATCTGCTTGCCCGCGAAGACGCTCTTTTCGTCGTTCTCCTGCGGCTCGTGGCGCAGCACCAGCACGGCCTTGCCTTTAACGTCGAGACCGGCGTAATCGTCGTAGCGATAATCCTCCGCGGTAATCCCATATCCGGCGAAAACCAGCGGCGCGGAAAACGGCCCGGAGTCGGAGATGCCCAACGGCTGAAAGTCCTTGCCCACGGTGAAACCGGCCAGGCGGTTGGCCGGCCCGGAAGTCGAGCCCACGGTGGCCGTGAATTTCTGGAACCAGTTGCGGTTCACCGGCTGCAGGCCGCAGGACTGAAACTGTTTGGCCACATAGCGGGCGGCCTCTTGCAGCTCGGGCAGGTCGTTTCCCCGCCCTTTCAGTTTCTCGGAAGCCAGGTATTTCACGTGGTCGCGATAACGCGCCGGGGACAGGTCCGCGGCGAGCAAGAGGAAGAGTGCGAGATAGGTCATGCGTTTATCTTAACCACAGATGAACACAGATAAACACGGATCAACGCTTCTTTCTTGCTGGCGCAACGACCTTGGGCGGCTCCTCGGGCTTGATGGTCAGCTTCAGAGTCCCCAGCTTTTCGGAGTTCTTCAGGTATTCCAGGAAGTCGGCAGCGGAGACGGGCTCGAATTCGCCGGTGAGGAAATCGCGAAGTTCTAGAGCGGTCAGCTTGGGAGTGCGCCCCAAGAGTACCTGAAGCTCGGGAGCCATGTGTTGAGGCACGATCTGGGCGTTGCGGGTTCGCTCAGGGCTTGGAGGTTGGGCTGGGCCGCCGAAGCCGCCTCCACCACCGCCGGCGCGCTCGGGAATCGTCCGCGCAAGTTGCTTCTCGACGTCGTTCAGAGTCAAGTCGCCCGGCGGCGCTTTTCGCACTTCGGCCTGCAGTTGATAGAACGCCTTGGCCTCGTTCTCCAGTTGAGCCGCCCTCTGATCGATGATCGCGGCCAACGGCGCCAGTCTCTTCTCGCCATCCGCGGGATCGGCGAAAAGCACTTTCGCCGATATGACCGCGCGTTTCTCGACCGCGGCCTGGTGCTGGATGGTGGCGGACGCGTCGCGCCACGCATCGCGCAGCGCGGCGGCGCTGGCCACGTCGGCCATGTAGGACAGGCCCTTGCGTACGGACTGACCCATGCGCTCGACGCCACGGGCCTGCACCTCGCCGGCTACGCGCATCGCCATCTCGTCGCCGGCGATGGCCACCGCCACCATCGCTCCCGTTCCGACCACCACGGCCCGTTTGAACTGCGTGGAATCCAGCTTGTCGGGAGTGTCCTGCGAGGAGTGATACCAGGGATCCGGCCAGGTGTTGAACATCAGCGCCGGAATCCCTTCGCGGATGTAGACCGCGTGGTCGCTGGCGCCGTAATACTTGTCCACCACGTAATAAAGCGGATCGCGCGTACCGTTCGGCGACAGCACGGGTAGCGTGAATCGATAGCCGTTGTGGCGATAGCGGACGCGCTCGCGGTTGGTGTTCCCGACAAACTCCAGCATGCTGGCTCCGACGTCATTCAGAAACGTCGGGAACGTGTCAGGCGTACGATGCTGCACCCAGAAGGCGCCCGCACGGGCCAGGCCCAAACCCTCCATGTCGAAATTCAGGTCGGCGATCAGCTTCTTCTTGATGTCCTGATGCTTGGTCAACCAAGCCATAGTTCCGCTGATCTCCGGCACCCACAGGAAGTGGACCGTGCGCTTCGGCTTCGGAAGCTTGCCCTCCTGAATCAAACGGAGATACGTCCGGCCCATCTCGAGCGTGGCCGCGCAGCCGGAGTTGTCGTCGTTA
>CAYPHP010000180.1:0-7376 GCA_964410045.1 uncultured Acidobacteriota bacterium
AACGTCGGCTTGGTGAAGCGGGCCGCCTCCATGGCCGCCTGGATATTCATGCCGTGATCCACGATGTTGGACGCGTATTGGGCATGGGCCTGCGCCTGATTCCATCCGCCCATGATGCCGAAAGCAATGCGCACGTCGCCCTTGCTCATGAACGCAGGAATGATGGTGTGCAGAGAGCGCTTGCGGCCGGCCAGGACGTTCGGCGATGCCGGGTCCAGGCTGAACAGCGCGCCGCGGTTTTGCAGCGCGAATCCCGTGCCGGGCGCGACCAATCCCGAGCCAAAGTTCTCATAGTTGCTCTGGATCAGCGAAACCATGTTGCCCTCGCGGTCGACCACGCTCAGATAGATCGTGTCGTTGCCGGGGCGCGGCGGCGTGCCCGCGGGCACTTCGCAGTTGGCCTTGGCTGCGTCAATCAACTGCGCGCGTTGTTGCGCGTACTCTTTCGACAGCATCCCTGCTACCGGGATCTTGGCGAACTTGGGATCGGCCACGTAGCGGATCATGTCGGCGTACGCCAGCTTCTTGGCTTCGATCAGCGTGTGCAGCGTGCGCGTGGAACTGTGGCCCCATTCGCCGAGCGGGAAGCGTTCCATCAGGTTCAACATCACCAGCGCGGCGATGCCCTGACCGTTGGGAGGCAACTCGGAGACCGTCCACCCGCGATAGGTGGTCGAGATTGGATCCACCCACTCGCCGGAATATGCGGCCATGTCGGCGGCGGTCAGCGCTCCGCCTTGTTCTTGAGAGAAAGCCACGATGCGGCGGGCGATCTCGCCTTTGTAGAAGGCGTCGCGGCCCTGCGCGGCGATGAGCTTGTAAGACGCCGCCAGATCCGGATTGCGAAACACGTCACCGGTGTTCAGCGGACGGCCGTTCGGCAAGTACACGGCGGCCGCGGGCGGGTTCTTGCTGAGCATTTCCACGTTCGACGGCACGACCCAGCGTCCGGCGACCATCTCCGTCACCGGGAAGCCGTCTTCGGCATAGCGGATCGCCGGGCCCAGGACCTCGCCCATGGTCTTGCGTCCGAAACGCTTCAGCAGCGCCGCCCATCCATCCACAGCACCGGGAATGGTCACGCTGTGGATTCCGCGCAACGGCATCTGGCCGGTGATGCCTTTGGTCTGAAGAAACTCCGGGGTCAGGGCTTTGGGTGCAGGACCGCTGGCATTCAGCCCGTAGAGCTTTCCACTCTTGGCTTCGTAGACGATGGCGAACAAGTCGCCGCCGATGCCGTTGCTCATGGGCGCGACCAATCCCATCACGGCATTGGCGGCCACTGCGGCGTCCACCGCGTTGCCCCCCGCGCGCAGGATCTCCACTGCGGCTTGGGAAGCGAAAGGGTGCTCGTTGGCGGCTACTCCATAACGCGAGATGACCATGGAGCGGGCCTGGGAACGATCTTCGTTGGCATTCATGGGCAATCCTAGGAGAATGAAGCACAGCGCCGCGGCGAGGCGGGAAACCATAGACACAAACTATGCCATACTACCGTCCGGTTCAGCGAAATGAACGCACGCCACAGACGACGCGATCCGCAGGCCGAACTCGTACGCGTCCGTGCGGGCTTCCGCGAGCAGATGGAGGAAGAGCGCGCTCCACAAGTTTGGGAGCGTTTTCCCGGGCGGATCGGCGTGGTGCTGGCCGGAGGCGGCGGGCAGGGCGGCTACGAAGCCGGAGCGTTGCTGGCCTTTCAGGATGCCCAATTGCCCACCCACATTCTGGTGGGCACATCGATCGGCGCGATCAACGCCGCCACTTATGCCTCCAGCTCGGACAGCATGGTCGGCAACGCCGAAAAGCTGGCCGCGGGTTGGGCCGGTCTGACGCCTGACGACGTCGGCATCGAGTGGATCAAGTACCTGTGGATGGTGGGCGGCCTGATCGCGGCCACCGCGGGCATCGGCAACATCGTTCGCGTGCTGCTCTCCTCGCGCCTGGAGTTCCGCATGGAGCATCCGCTGGTCACCTGGACCTGCCTGGCGGTGCTGGGGCTGGCGGTGTTGAAGTCCTACGATCATTTGCCGTACCTGCTGTACGTGATCAAGAACTGGTGGCGCGGGACCGCCTGGACGCCGCAGCCGCGCAAGATTGTGCTCTCCGTGGTCGGCAACCTGGCGGTGTGGGGCTGCATCGTGGCCCTGCTGCAATCGCTCGATGCCATCGATGGCCTGCGGCACATGTTCAGGGCCTACCCCATGGAATGCGGATTGATGGTCACCGCGGTTGTGCTCGGCGGCGTGCTTCGGCAGCGCCTGTCAGGAAACATCGGTGCAGTGCTGGGCAAGGTCTTCAGTTTCGCGATGCACCGCGGCCTGTTCGCCAACTTTGAACGCACGCACCTGCTGCGCCGCAGCGTGCCCGAGGATCGCTTGCGGGCCTCCCCGATCCGGGTGCTGTTTCCGGCCACCGACGTCGAGTGCGGGCCGCTGGCCTTCTTTTCCAATACACCGCCGGAGACGCTGGCCCAGGATCCCGGCGTCGACCAAGTGTTCATTCGCGAGCAGGTCACCTCAGAGGGTGACCTGGTGCTGGCCTTGACCGCGGCGTCCGCGCTGCCCATCGCCTTCGAGCCGATCCGCATTGGAGGGCGGCTGTACGCCGACGGCGGGCTGTCTTCCAGCCGTCCGTTGCGGCCGGCGCTGCGCCTGGGGGCCGACGTGATTTTTGTGGTGATGATGCAGCCGCTGGGCGGTCCGCCGGTCCGCTTGCGCACCTTCGTCGACGTGGGCATGCGGGCCGTCTCCCTGCTCACGGGATGCAATCTGCTGGCGGACCGCGAAATCCTGCAGAACATCAACGCCATGTGCGAGCGGCTGGCGGCGCGCTTTGATCTGCGCCCCGAAGAAGTGGAACTGGACCTGGGGACCCGCCGCTACCGCTACGTGCCCACCTTCACCATTCACCCTCCCGACCCACTGCCGGGATCGATCCTGGATTTCGGCGGCGATGGCACCGCTGAGGCCATCCTGCAAGGCTACCGCGACGCCGCCGCGCAAATCTCCGCGTTTCTGGACTACGCGCCGACGGCGCGTTTCGGGCGTAAGAAGCGGCTGCTGCAAGTGGCGGGATGAAGCATTAGCCACCGAGACACCGAGGGCACCGAGAGGAAACTATTGAAGAGGTTCTTCCTCGGTGTTCTCGGTGCCTCGGTGGCTAACAGACTCCCGCTCTAGTTCCTGACCTACCATCGAGGTCAATTCGGCGAGGGTGAAGGGCTTCCGCAGGACGGCAACGCGGGTGAGGTTGAGGAAAGCCTGCGTCTCCGGCTGCATCAGGTCGCCGGACATCACGATGAAGCGCCGCGCTGCGCTGTCCGGTTGCGGCAGGTGGTCGAAGACCTGGTGTGCGGTCATGCCGGGCATCTTCCAGTCGCACAGGACGCAATCATAGGGACGCTTTGCCAGCATGCTCACGGCTTCCTGGCCGTTGGCGGCGCAATCCACGCGCATGCCGCGCAGCGTCAGTGCGGAGCGGACCAGGTCCAGGATGCCCTGCTCGTCGTCCACCACCAGCACTGAACGGTACTTCAGGTCGGCTTGCTTGGGAGCGGGCGGCGCGGCGGGCGGGTCGCCGGAAGCCGCTTGGAGCGTCAGGGTGAACAACGCACCGCCGCCCGCCGCATTCTCCGCTGTGAGGGTTCCCCCGTGCTCCCGGACCAGCGCCAAGCTGACACTCAGGCCCAGCCCAGTGCCTTTGCCGGGCGCCTTGGTGGTGAAGAACGGGTCAAACAGATAAGGCGCAGCCTCCGGAGGGATGCCGGCTCCATCATCCTGAACCGTTACCCACACGCGTCCGTCGCCTGCGCCAGCGCGGATACGAATTGTCCCGCTGTCGCGGACCGCGGCGATGCCTTGCTCGGCATTCATGATCAGGTTCAGCAGCACTTGCATGATCTGGTTGGCGTCGCCGGAGACCGCGGGCAGTCCGGGGACCGCTTCGAAATCCACGTGAATCCGGTTCTGCGGCAAGGAATGCTGCTGGAGCTTGAGGGTGCGCTCGATCACCTGCTGCAGATCCACGCGGCTGCGTTCCATGAGCGGCGGCCGGGAAAAGGCCACCAGGTCCTGAACGATGCGTGCGCTCCGCCGGGCCTGCTGCTCGATCAGGGTGAAGCTGTGTCGCACGCCATCGTCGAGAGCGCGTGAAGCGCCCAGATCGGCTGCGCCCAGGATGACCGTCAGGGGGTTGTTCAGTTCGTGAGCCACTCCGGCGATCAGCCGGCCCATGGCCGCCAGTTTCTCAGCTTGCAGCGCCTGCTGTTCGAGCTTCTTCAGTTCGGTGATGCCCCGGATGGAAGCGACCACTCCGCTGACGTTTCCAGCGCGGTCCCGAAGCGGACTGGCATTGATGCGGGCAATCTGCAGCGATCCGTCGCGATGGTGGCCGCGGACTTCCACCGTGGCGAAGCCAAGCTGTTCCCCGACCAGACCTGTGAACAGCTTCTGCGCCGCCGGGACGTCCTCCGGCAGAATCCATTCGCTGAAAGGGCGGTTTTCCAGTTCTTCCGGACCGAAGCCCAGCAGGTCGCTGATCCGCGGGCTGACGAACGTGAAGCGGCCGTGCGCGTCGAGAGCGGTGATGGTATCCGGGCAACTGTCCACCAAGCGCTGCACGAACTCGCGCTGCTGCTCCCAGCGGTCTTCCATCTCCCGCTCCCGGGTCACGTCGTTCAACGTGCCCTGAACGCGTGTTACCTGGCCGTTGTTGTCCAGGATGGGCACCGCGCTCCCGTGGAAGACGCCCACGGCGCCGTCCTTACGACGCAGCGCGGTTTCGCCGCTGCGCAAGGCAACGGACGTCTCGGCGGTTTCCAGATCGTGCCAATTCACTCCCAGCAGTTCCTCTTTGCTGTTGTATCCAAGCAGGCTGACCATGGCCGGGTTGGCATCCAGCAGGCGGCCATCCGGAGTTCGCAGATAGACGCCCTCCTCGAGACGAGCGAACAACTCTGTATAGAACGCTTCCATCTCCCGCTCGCGGGTCACGTCGCGGGCCATGCCGCTGATGCCGGTCACTTGGCCGCCGGATACGATGGCCTGCAGGTTCACATCGAAGTACATCACCCGCCCGTTCGGCCTCAGCCGCACCTTCACGATCCCTTGCCAGTGCCGCCGATCCAGGAAACGGGGCAAGACCGCCTGGATGTCGGTCCAGGCCGGCTCGGCGATAATCTCCTCCACCGTGTGCAAGACCATGCGCTGAAACGGTTGTTCCAGCAGGTCGGCGCAACGGCGGTTGCAGGTTAGGATCCGTCCGTCCAGTCCCACCGAGAAGACCACGTCATCGAAGCTGTCGATCAGCTCGCGATATCCGTGTTGCGACCCGGCGACGATATCGAACAGCTTGCGGAGTTGGGCTTCCGAGGGCGGGGCTTCGGCGCGATCCTGCATGCCGCGCAGGAATCCGCGCAATTCGCCGATCTCCGCGCGCTGCTTCCAGGTGTAGAAGGCGAACATCGCCGCCAGGATCAGCACCCCTGCGGGGATGCCGGCCAGGTTGAACGGCAACTCCTTGAGACGCTCCCAGGACAGTACCGCCAGGCCGGTTGCCAGCAGGGTCAGGAACCACAGAGACACCCGCCATAGCTGGTTCTCCTTGTTTTCCAAGTGGTTCCACTTGGACGGCTCAGGAGGAGCCAGCGTTGGGGGGACGATGTTCACAGTGTTAAGTAAATCATGGGCGTAATCACAAGGCACTAGAGCAGAGGTTCTACCCCTTCGCAAAATCGAATCCGAGAGTCGGCCTGGCTGTAGTAGACTCCGGCTCCATGCAAGTGATTCGATCTCCCAAGACCTACGACGCGATTGTGGTCGGCTCTGGCGCCGCCGGGGGCATGACCGCGATGGTTCTGTGCAAAGGCGGGGCCAAGGTCCTGATGCTGGAGGCCGGCGGCTGGTACGACACCGCCAAAGACTCCAAGATGCTGGAATGGCCTTACCAAGCGCCCCTGCGCGGATTCGCTCCCAAGCTGAATACGTTTGGCTACTTCGACGCTGCCGTCGGCGGATGGCAGGTGGACGGCGAGCCCTACACGTCGGCGCCGGGTTCGGATTTCCACTGGTTCCGGTCGCGGATGCTGGGCGGGCGCACGAACCACTGGGGCCGCATATCGCTGCGCATGGGTCCTTACGACTTCAAGCCTTACACCCGCGACGGTCTGGGATTCGATTGGCCCATCACCTACGACGATCTGGCGCCGTACTACGACAAGACGGAGGCGCTCATCGGCGTTTTTGGCTCGAAGGAGAACATGGAGAACGCGCCCGACGGCGTCTTCCAGCCTCCGCCACAGCCGCGTTGCACGGAGCTGTGGCTGGCGCAGAGCATGAAGAAGATGGGCCTGCCGGTGATCGCGTCGCGCCTCTCGATCCTGACCAAGCCGCTCAACGGCCGGCCTGCGTGCCACTACTGCGGTCAGTGCGGGCGGGGCTGCGCCACGGGATCGAACTTCTCCTCGCCGACCGTGCTGATCCCTCCCGCCGTGAAGACCGGCAACCTCACCATCATCACCAATGCCATGGTCCGCGAAGTGCTATCCGACGCGGAAGGCAAGGCCACCGGCGTTTCCTACATCGACACGAAGACGCGGCGCGAGGTTCAGGTCCGCGCCAAAGTCGTCGTGCTGGCGGCCAGCGGCTGCGAGTCGGCGCGCATCCTGCTGAACTCAAGATCCGCGCGTTTCCCGAATGGTTTGGGGAACTCCAGCGGCGAAATCGGGCAGGCGCTGATGGACACCGTCGGCGTCCACGTGAGCGGATACTTTCCGCAGCTTGAGAGCATCCCGCCGCACAACGACGACGCCGTCGGCGGCGGACACCTTTACGTGCCGTGGTGGAATTACCAAAAGAAGCTGGATTTCCCGCGCGGCTACCACATCGAGTTCGGCGGCGGACGCGATCAGCCCCACGTGGGCATCTTCGGCGGCGCGCAGCGATTTACCGGCGGCGGCTACGGCGTGGAACTGAAGCAGGCCTACCGCCGCATCTACGGCGCGTTCCACGGTTTCTCCGGACGCGGCGAGATGATCCCCAACCGGGACTCGTGGTGCGAACTCGATCCCGATGTTGTGGATCAGTACGGCATCCCGGTCCTGCGTTTCCATTGGAAGTGGGCCCAGCACGAGATTCTTCAGGCTAAACACATGCTGGAAACGTTCAAGGAGATCATCGCCAACGCCGGCGGGCAGTACATCCCCTCGTCCAGCCATCAGCGCGACTACGGCATCGAGGCCGGCGGGCGGATCATCCATGAAGTCGGCACCACGCGAATGGGCGCCGATCCGCGCACCAGCGTCCTGAACGGATACTGCCAGGCTCACGACGTGCCCAACCTGTTCGTCACCGACGGCGGAAGCTTCGCGTCGAACGCCG
>CAYPHP010000181.1:0-7344 GCA_964410045.1 uncultured Acidobacteriota bacterium
GGATTCTCCGGCGGCGAGAAGAAGCGCAACGAGATCTTCCAGATGGCCGTGCTCGAGCCCAAGCTCTGCATCATGGACGAGACCGACTCGGGCCTCGACATTGACGCGCTGAAGACCGTGTCCAACGGGGTGAACGCGCTGCGCAGCAAGGAGCGCTCCATCGTCGTGGTCACGCACTACCAGCGTCTTCTGAATCACATTGTGCCCGACTACGTGCACGTGCTGTCTCAGGGTCGCATCGTCAAGTCCGGCGGCAAGGACCTGGCCCTGCACCTGGAAGAAGAAGGCTACGGCTGGATCTTCGACGACGCCGAAGGAGTGGCCGCGAAATGACCACGGCCGTCGTCGTTCACGAAAGCTGGGTGGAGAGCTTCAAGCGCGTCTCCAGCCGCGGGCCGAAGTGGCTGCAGGCCTTGCGCGGCCGGGCCTTCGAGCGTTTCTGCGCCCTTGGATTCCCCACGACCAAGATGGAGGAGTGGCGGTTTACCAACGTCTCGCCGATCGCCAAGGGAGTGTTCGCCGTGGCGGGCGCTGCAAAGCCTGCATTGGATGTCCGGCCGAACCAATTGGTGTTCGTCGACGGGCGGTTTTGCCCGGAACTGTCCTCCGTCCCGGCAGGCGTAACGTTCGGCGCCTTAGCCGAGAAGCCGGAGCTTGCGGAGAAGACCCTGGGCTGCCACGCCGACTTTCAAGACCAGGCGTTCGTGGCTCTGAATACGGCGCTGTTTGAAGATGGGGCGTTCCTGCGCATCCCGCGCGGCGTAGTTCTGGAGCAGCCGATCTATCTGCACTACGTATCAAGCGGAGAGGGCACGGTCAGCCATCCGCGGGCGCTGATTGTGGCGGAAGCCGAGTCGCAAGCGGCGATCGTCGAACGCTACAGCGGTACGGGCTTCTATTTCTCGAATCCGGTGACCGAGATCATCGCGGGAGCGAATGCCGTTCTGGAGCACTACACCATCCAGCAGGATTCCGACGCCGCCTTCCGTACCGCGACTCTGCAAGTCCATCAGGATCGCACCAGCAACGTTACAGACCACAACGTTTCCCTGGGCGGGAAGCTGACCCGCAACGACGTCAACTTCGTGCTCGATGGCGAAGGCGCGGAGGCCCACATGTACGGCCTGTACGTGGTCACCGGCGACAGCCACGTGGACAACCACACCAGTCTGGACAACCGCAAGCCGCATTGTCCCAGCCGCGAGATCTACAAGGGCATCCTGGACGGCAAGGCCTCGGCGGTGTTCAACGGCGGCATCATCGTTCGCCAGGACGCTCAGAAGACCGACGCCAAGCAGAGCAACAAGAACCTGCTGCTCAGCGAAGGCGCAACCATCAACACCAAGCCACAACTGCAGATCTGGGCCGACGACGTGACGTGTACGCACGGAGCTACCATCGGCCAGATGGATCCTGAATCCGTGTTCTATATGCGCTCGCGGGGCATCGGCGAGCGCGAAGCCCGCAACCTGCTGACCTTCGCCTTTTCCAACGACCTGTTGATGAAGATGAAAGTGGCAGCCGTGCGCGAGGCGTTGGAGCAAGCGGTTCAGAGGCGGCTCAGCAAGTAAAGGAAACGACAAATGAGAAAGGCAAAAGTCAAAGGTCAAAAGTCAAAGGGCAAAAGTGCGGAAGTGTTTCCCTACTTTTGCCTTTTCACTTTTGACTTTTGCACTTTGACCTTCCGGAAGGAGGCCCACGCATGAGCCTCACCGTCTTAACTCCTGCGGCCAAGCCGGCCACTCAGCCGGCGGCCTTTGACGTGAACAAGGTTCGCGAGGACTTTCCCATCCTGCGCCAGAAGGTGCACGGCAAGCCGCTCATCTACCTGGATAACGCGGCGACCAGCCAAAAGCCGCTGGCCGTCGTGGGTGCGATGAACCGCTTCTACCTGGCGGAGTGCTCCAACATCCATCGCGGTGTGCACTACCTGAGCGAGCAAGCCACGCAGGCCTACGAAGAGACCCGCAACAAGGTGCGCGGACTGTTGAATGCGGCGGCGTCGCGCGAGATCGTGTTCGTCCGCGGCACGACGGAGGCCATCAACCTGGTCGCCGCCACCTACGGAAGACGTCACGTCCGCACCGGCGACGAAGTGTTGATCACCGCCCTCGAGCACCACTCGAACATCGTGCCCTGGCAGATGCTCTGCGAAGAAAAGGGCGCCCGGCTGCGCGTCGTCCCCATGAACGATCGCGGCGAGCTGATTCTGGAAGAGTACGAGAAGCTGCTGACGCCGAAGGTGAAGCTGGTGGCCGCCGTACACGTCTCGAACGCCCTGGGTACGGTCAACCCGGTGAAGAAGATGGTGGACATGGCCCATAAGCGCGGCATCCCTGTCTTGCTCGACGGGGCACAGGCCGCGCCGCACGTGCGCATTGATGTGCAGGATCTGGACTGCGACTTCTACACTCTCTCAGGGCACAAGATGTTCGCGCCCACCGGCATCGGCGTGCTCTACGGCAAGGCTGCGCTGCTCGAAGCCATGCCCCCGTATCAAGGCGGCGGGGACATGATCAAGTCGGTGAGTTTCGAGAAGACCGTTTACAACGACGTGCCGCACAAATTCGAAGCCGGCACACCAAACATCGCCGGGACCATCGGTCTGGGCGCGGCCATCGATTACATGCAGCAGACTGGTCTCGAAGCCATCGCTACCTACGAGCATGATCTGTTGGTCTACGCCACGGAGAAGCTTTCGGCTGTCTCAGGCGTCCGCTTGATCGGTACGGCCGCCAAGAAGGCTTCAGTGGTCTCCTTCATCGTTGCGGGCGTGCATCCGCACGACCTGGGCACGATCCTGGACCAGTACGGCATCGCGGTACGCACCGGACACCATTGCGCCCAGCCGGTGATGGATCGTTTTGGAATTCCGGCCACCACCCGAGCGTCGCTCTCGTTCTACAACACCCGTGAAGAGATTGACGCGCTGGTGGCTGGCATCAAGAAAGTGCAGGAGGTCTTCGCGTGAGCGATTTGCAGGACCTCTACCAGGAGCTGATCATCGACCACAGCAAGCGGCCACGGAACTTCCGTCCGATGGACGGAGCCACGCAACACGCTGACGGCTACAATCCACTCTGCGGCGACAAGGTGTCCATCTTCGTGAAGATGGAAAACGGACGAGTGGCCGACGTCAGTTTCCAGGGCGCTGGATGCGCCATCTCCACGTCGTCGGCGTCGCTGCTGACGGAGAGCATCAAGGGGAAGACGCGGGAAGAGGCCGAGGCGCTCTTCGAGACCTTCCACCGCTTGGTTACGGAAGGGCCGGATAAGGTGCAGGTAGGACCGGGACTGGGCAAGCTGGCGGTGTTTGGCGGCGTTTCGAAGTATCCGGCGCGGGTGAAATGCGCCAGCCTGGCTTGGCACACGTTCAAGGCTGCGCTCGACGAGAAGAAAGAGCAGGCGGTAACAACGGAGTAGCATGAAACTCAGCTCCCAAGAAGAATACGGCCTGCGTTGCCTGCTGCACATCGGACGGCAGCCAAAGGGCGGCAGCTTGACGATCCCGGAGATCAGCCGCGCCGAAGGCATCAGCGAACCTTACGTGGCCAAGCTCCTCCGTGTGCTGCGTCAGGATGGATTCATCAACAGCGTGCGCGGGCAGTCGGGCGGTTACGCCCTGGCCCGGCCTGCAGGCGAGATCGTCATCGGGGAAGTGCTGGCCGCCCTGGGCGGGCGCTTCTACGAGTCCGATTTCTGCGAGCGCCACGCCGGTACCGAAGACCTTTGCACCCATTCGGTGGACTGCTCCATCCGCTCGCTGTGGATGGCCTTGCAGGGTTCCGTGGACCGCGTGCTGAACAAGATTACCCTGGCCGATCTCTTGGGTTCCGCGCAGCAGTTCAGCGGGCTGACGCAACTGGCGGTTTTGGAGGCGCCACGGAGATGAGCGAAAGCATCACCCCGAATCCTCTGGAGCAAGAGATCGTCAAGGCGCTGAGAACCTGCTACGATCCGGAGATTCCGGTGAACATCTACGAGATGGGCCTGATCTACGGCGTGGACATTACCCCCACGAACGAAGTGACTGTGCGCATGACGCTCACATCGCCAAGCTGCCCGGCAGCGCAATCGCTTCCCAGTGAAGTGCAGGCCAAAGCCGGTCTGGTGCCCGGCGTGGCCTCGGCCAAGGTGGAACTGGTCTGGGAGCCGCAGTGGAATCCGAATATGATGTCCGAGGCCGCGAAACTTCAGTTGGGCCTGATGTAGCCACCGAGGCACCGAGGGCACCGAGAAGAGCAGAAGAATCCGTCTCGGTGTTCGCGGTGGCTCGGTGGCCAAAAAAATCATGAAGCTTCCCATTTACATGGACTGCCACGCCACCACGCCCGTGGACCCGCGGGTTCTGGAGGCGATGCTGCCGTACTTCCGCGAGAAGTTCGGGAATGCTGCGAGTACGCACGACTACGGCAACGAAGCGCGCGCGGCAGTGGAGAAGGCGCGGGCGCAGGTGGCCGCTCTCATCAGTGCCTCGCCCGACGAGATCGCCTTCACGTCCGGCGGCACCGAAGGCGACAATCTGGCGCTCAAGGGCGCGGCCGCCGAACGGCGGGACCGCGGCGACCACATCATCACTTGCGTCACCGAGCACAAGGCCGTGCTCGATTCCTGCCGCAGCCTGGAGGCCGAGGGATTTCGCGTCACCTATCTACCGGTGGACAATCGCGGCCGGCTGCGTCCCGCGGATGTCGAAAAAGCTATCGAGCCGAAGACCGTCCTGGTCTCGCTGATGGCGGCCAACAACGAGATCGGCACGATCCATCCGTTGGCGGAGCTCGGCCGGATCTGCCGTGGCCGCGACATCCTGTTTCACAGCGACGCCACGCAAGCCGCGGCGCGCATCCCGTTCGACGTGCAGGCGATGCAAGTGGACCTGGCGGCATTCACCGCGCACAAGTTTTATGGACCCAAAGGCGCGGGCGCGCTCTACGTCCGCCGCGGCGTGAGGATCCGCAGCGAGATGGACGGCGGCGGTCACGAACGCGGCTTGCGCTCGGGCACGCTCAACGTCCCCGGCATCGTAGGTCTGGGCATGGCCTGTGAGTTGGCCAGGTTGGAACTCCAGGAAGAGGCGCGGCGCATCGGCGCTCTGCGCGACCGCCTGCAGCAGGCCATCCTTTCGAAACTCGATAACGTTACCGTGAATGGCGATCCGGACGCTCGCTTGCCCGGCAACCTAAACCTAAGCTTCCAGGGCCTGCTCGGTGGAACGCTCGCGTTGTCGCTCGGCGATGTTGCGGTCTCGGCGGGCTCGGCCTGCAATTCCCAAGCACGCGCCTACAGCCACGTGCTGAAGGCGGTGGGGCTCGACGAGGATCGCGCCGAGAGCACCGTCCGCTTCGGACTGGGCCGCTTCACGACGGAAGCGGAAGTCGATCACGTGGCCGCGCGGGTCGTGGAAGCCGTCACCCAGTTGCGCGCCCTGGCTGTCTAGGAGGAGAATAGAGGTATGGCTATCACGCTCACGACGAACGCCGCGAAGCAGATCCGCCTAACGGTGGAGAAGGAGCATCTCGGCGGCCTGCGCGTCGGTGTGCAGGGCGGCGGCTGTTCCGGTCTCAGCTATGTATTGCGCTTCGAGAAAGAGCCCACCGCTCGCGACCAGGTGTTTGAGAGCGACGGCGCACGGCTTTGGGTGGATCCTAAGAGCTTCAAGGTTCTCGATGGCTTGCAGCTCGACTTCAAGGAGTCGCTGCTGGAACGTCACTTCACCTTCGAGAATCCCAACGCCAACAAGACTTGCAGTTGCGGTACTTCGTTTACGACGTGAGCGTCCATCGCATCAAGACCTACTCGGCCGAATCCGGCTACGTGTACCAGTATGCCTTCCGCAATTCCCGGCGCGCCCGCCGCGGTCTGTTCGCCGGCGGCACCGAGTATGTCTTCGAGATCAGCGGCGACCGCAAGAGCACCTACCAACTTCCCGTTTTCGTGGCGGACGGCGCGCTGAAGTCATGGGAGCGGAAGAAGGGCCGGGAACTCTCGAGCGCCGAGCAATACGCTGCCGCCAAGCTGGGCTTGCTGCGCGCCTTTGACCGCGCCGAACGTCCGGCGACCGTGCCCTCCGACGTCGTGGTGGACGCCGCATCCATCCACGATCTGCTCGCTCCGTTGGATCTCTAGGGCCGAGCGAATCGCCCCTAAAAGCAACTTGGGCCTCATCCGGTAAGGACAAGGCCCAAGGAATCGCACAAGAAGTGTTGCTACTTCTTTTTCTTCTTGGCTTTCTTCTTAGCTGCCATTTGTTCTAGTCTCCCTTCCTCAGTGACGTTAGCCATCACTTGAGTGCTAAGTCATGTATAGAGGCTGGAGTCCGCTTCTGTCAAGGGAAAAGTAGTTCGCGTCACGTTATACTAGACAGTGATGAAAGTGATCTGGGCACTGGCGTTGGTGTTGTCGCTCTCTCTGCCGGCGCAGAATCCTCCTCCGGTTGCTCCGGCGTCCGCGCAGGACCAACTCCCCGTGATCAAGAGCGTCGTAGAGTTGGTGAATGTGCTGGTGACTGTAAAGGATCGCAAGGGCCGGCTCATCTCCACTCTCGAGAAAAAAGATTTCCAGGTCACCGAGGATGGCCAGCCGCAGGAAGTCCGCTACTTCTCTCGAGAGACCGACTTGCCATTGACCATCGGCCTGCTGGTGGACACCAGCCCATCACTCGGCCGGTTGATCCCGGACGAGCAGCAAGCGGGCATGGTGTTCCTCGATTCCGTACTCAAGGCCAAGGACCTGGCGTTCCTGATCAGCTTCGATACGGACGTGGATCTTCTGCAAGACTACACTTCAACGCGCAGTCTGCTCCGCGCGGGCCTCGGACGGCTTCGAGTCGGCGGCGGCGGAGTGGGCGGCGGACCATTCCCGAGCCAAAGAACGGGCGGCACCCACTTGTACGACGCCGTGTATCTGGCGGCGGCAGAGAAGTTAGCTCGCGAAGTCGGACGCAAAACCATCGTGGTACTCACCGATGGAGAAGACCAGGGCAGCCGCGTGAGCCTGAACACGGCCATTGAAGCCGCCCAGAAAGCCGACGTGATCATCTACGGCCTGCTCGTAGTGGATCGTGCGTTCTACGGCCGGCAAGGCATGCTGATGTCTGGAGGCGATGGCGTGCTCAAGAAGATGGCTGAAGAGACCGGTGGGCGAGTCCTGCGCGCCGATGACCCGCGGGATCTACCCAAGGCATTCGCGGATCTGGCCGAAGAACTCCGCAGCCAATACAGCCTGGCCTATACACCTACCAATCCGAAACGAGACGGATCCTTCCGCAAACTGAACGTGAAAGTGACTCAGCCCGATATGAAGGTCCAGACGCGCAAGGGATACTACGCCGTACCGCCTCCCGCA
>CAYPHP010000182.1:0-7253 GCA_964410045.1 uncultured Acidobacteriota bacterium
GGGTATCGCGAGCGCTAAAGACATCACCCATCCCGCCTGCGCCCACCGGCCCAAGCATCTCGTAGGGGCCCAGACGAGTACTCGCAGGTAGAGGCACGTGGAACTCCGGAGTGTACTTTACTCAGCTCGGAAAAGCCATGCGCCGGATGTATTCCTGGAAACGCGGTTCTTGACGCAGGCTATCGAAGCGCGGATCAACTTGCAGCATGGTCAAGCCGCAGGAACGATCGGCGAATGCTTTCTCCAGCCAGTCCAAAGCTTCGTTCTTCTCGTTGAGTCCGGCGTGGAGAATGGCCCGGTCGACGGGCGAGACGTAACGCCCCTCCCGCGATAGTTGTTCGAGGATCAGGTGCGCCTCGCCGGACTTTCCCGCCTCAGCGCAGGCCGAACCGAGTTCCGCCAAGGCCCAGGTGTTTTCATCCACCCGGTACGCCGCTTGGAGTTCTGCGATGGCTTCTTCCCATCGCCCGGCGCGTTGATAGGTCCGCCCCAGGAACAGGTGCGCCGGGAAGAAATTCGGTTCCATCTCCAGGACCTTGCGGTACTGCTCTTCCGCTTCCTCGAACTGCCGCAGATAGAGCAGGCAGAGGCCCAAGCCGGAAGCGAACACCAGGGAGAGCGGCTCCAGTTCCAGAGCCCGGCGGCTGGAGGCGACGGCATCCTCGAATCGCCCCAAGGCCACCCAGTGCACCGCACCGAAATGATAGGTCGGCGCGTAGTTGGGATTGAGCTGAGAGGCCCGCTGGAAACCCTGGGTGGCCAGCTCCCAATTCCAGTCAAACTGGCTGGTGGACCAAGCCAGCGACGCCTGGGCTTCGGCAAGCCCGTCGTCGATCTCCAAGGCCCGGCGCGCGGCCATCTTTCCGCGCGCAAACGACTGGCGCGGCGGCAGCGCGCGGTACCAGCCCAGCATGTTGTAGCAATCAGCCAGACCGGCGTAGGCTGCGGCGTATTGTGGATCTTTGTCGGCGGCCTCCACGAAGTACTCGACGCTCTTGTGCAAGGCAGCCATGGTCCGCCGGTTCCAGTGGTAGCGTCCCTGGAGATAGGCCTTGTAAGCCTCCGGGTTCACCGCGGGGCGCGGGCTGACGCGCTTCTTTTCCACACTCCCTAACTTCAAACGCAACTGCTCGGAGATGTGCTGGGAAATCTCCTCCTGGACGGCGAACAGGTCGGAGGGCGGCCGGTCGTATTCTTCTCCCCAGATCTGCGTGCCATCGGCCACGTCCACCAACTCAGTCTTGATCCGCAGCCGGCCGCGCTGTTCGAGCACCCGGCCCGCCAGCACGGCGCGCACGCCCAGGGTGCGTCCCACGGCTTGCGGATCGGAGACCTGCGCCTTGTAGCGAAACACGGTGCTGCGCGCCATCACCTTCAATTTGGGCAGTCCGGCAAGCTGGTTGATGATGCTCTCCGTGAGCCCGTCGCTCAGGTATTCCTTTTCCGGGTCGCCGCTGGCATTCTCGAACGGCAGCACGGCCAATGAATCAACTGCCTTGCGCGGACGCGGCGCGCGTGAAGTGGTGCGGACGGAATCGTGCGTACGCTTCAACCGCTGCAATTCCGCCAGCAGATCGGCGGCCGTCTGATAGCGCATCTGGCGCTCCTGCTCCAGGGCGCGGAAAATGATGCGCTGCAGGTCGGCGGGCAGTTCCGGCAAGCGGGTGGCGGCAGAGGCGTTCCGGAAAAATGCGATCTGGCCGGTGGCCATTTCATAGAGCACCGTGCCCAGACTGTAGATGTCCGTGCGGACATCCAGTGGTTCTCCCTGCAACTGCTCCGGCGACATGTACATCAGCGTGCCAACGGCTTCGCCGGACTTGGTCAACTGTCCGGCGCTGGCGGTCTTCTGGTCGGCGGCACTGATCCCCTTGAGCGGTCCGCCCTCCGCCTCGCGAGTGGCCAGTCCGAAGTCCAGGATCTTGGCCTGGCCTTTCTGGGTGATGAAGATGTTGGAAGGCTTGATGTCCCGGTGCACGATGCCCTTGGCGTGCGCCGCGTCCAGCGCGTTAACGAGTTGGATGGCCAGGTCAACCAGTTCCTCGCCGGCGATTAGCCCGTCGGCGAGCCGCCGCTTGAGCGTCTGGCCTTCCAAAAGCTCCATGGCAATGAACGGCTTCCCCTGGTGCTCGTCGATCTCGTAAATCGTGCAGATGTTGGGGTGATTCAGCGACGATGCGGCCCGCGCTTCCTTCTGAAAGCGCTCCAGCGAATGCGGATCGTTAGACAGATCTTCGGGGAGGAACTTCAGCGCCACTTGCCGGCCGAGCTTGGTGTCCTCCGCCTTGTAGACCACGCCCATGCCGCCGCCACCCAGCCTTTCCAGGATGTGATAGTGCGACACGGTCGTCCCGGTCATCGGCGAACCCCCAGCAGGGGCATCTTAGGGCGCCGTGGGAGGTCAAGTCAACGCGGCAGAAACAGATTAAGATCAGCTCTATGACTCACGGGAAGAAATTGGTTCTGTCTCTGACCTTGGCATTAGCCACTGCGCTCGCCGCCGCGCAGGACCACGACGTGGTGATCCTCAACGGACGGGTGATGGACCCGGAAACCAAGCTAGACGCGGTGCGCAACGTGGGGATCACCGGCGGCGGGGTGCGCGCCGTTAGCACGCGGCCGCTGCGTGGCAAGGTCACGCTCGACGCTCGCGGACTGGTGGTCGCGCCGGGATTCATTGATCTGCACTCCCACGGTCAGGACGCGGAGAACTACCGCGCCAAGGCCATGGATGGCGTGACCATGGCGCTCGAAATGGAGGTCGGCGTCGGCGACGTCGACCGCTGGTACGGCGAGCGAGAAGGCAAGACGCTGATCCACTACGGCGCTACCGTCGGACACATCCCCATCCGCATGGCCATGATGGGCGACAAAGGCGGCCTGCTGCCGTCCGGTCCCGGCGCGCAGACTGTGGCCACCGACGCGCAGATCGCGGAGATGAAGCGGCAGATCCGCCACGGGTTGGAGCGCGGCGCCCCGGGTGTAGGGTTTGGCGTGATGTACGTACCCGCGGCCAGCCACTGGGAAATCGTGGAAATGTTTCGCGCGGCGGCCGAGTTCCGCGCCCCGGCCTACGTGCATATCCGCCACGGCGGACCGGTCGAGCCCGGCGGGGTGCTGGGTATCGAAGAGGTGATCGCGGCGTCGGCCGTCAGCGGCGCGCCGCTGCACGTCGTGCATATCAACAGCATGGGCGGCGACGCGGCCGGCCAGATGCTGCAGATGATCGGCGAAGCTCGCAAGCGCGGCCTGGACGTAACCACGGAGACTTACCCCTACACCGCATCTATGACTGACTTGTCGTCGGCGATTTATGACGACGGCTGGCAGCATCGACGGGGCATCGACTACCAGGACCTGCAATGGGCCGCCACCGGCGAGCGTCTAACCGCCGAGAGCTTTGCCAAGTACCGCAAACAAGGCGGCATGGTGATTGCCCATGGGATGAAGGAGGAGATGATCCGCATGGTCGTCGGCCATCCCCAAGTGATGATCGCCAGCGACGGGATTCTGCAAGACGGCAAGGGCCATCCGCGCTGTTGCGGAACGTTTGCCCGTGTACTGGGCCGGTATGTGCGCGAGGGCAAGACGCTGCTGCTGATGGACGCGATCGCCAAAATGTCCCTGCTTCCGGCGCAACGCCTCGAGGGTCGCGTTCCGGCCATGAAGAACAAGGGCCGCATCCGCGTTGGCGCTGACGCGGACATTACCATCTTCGATCCGGCCACGGTCATCGATCAAGCCACGTTCGAGAAGCCGGGGGTGTACTCGAAAGGGATCCAGCATGTGCTGGTTGGCGGTACGTTTGCCGTTCGTGACGGGAAGTTGCAGGATGGCGTGGCTCCCGGAAGAGGCATCCGGGCTCCGACGAAGTGAGATGACGCATCTCCCGATAGAGCCGCTTCTTCCCCGGATCAGCGAGCACGTACGTACCGGGCGCAACCTGGTAATTGAGGCGCCACCGGGCGCGGGCAAGACCACGCGCGTGCCTCCCGCATTGCTGGCGGATTGCCGTGGCGAAGTGCTGGTGCTTGAGCCTCGCCGTCTGGCGGCCCGGCTGGCCGCGCGTCGGGTCGCGGCCGAGCATGGTGAGCGCGTAGGCCAGACCGTCGGTTATCAAGTGCGCTTCGAAGACGTAAGCGGGCCACAGACGCGTCTGCGCTTCATGACCGAGGGCGTGCTCACGCGCCGCCTGCTTTCCGATCCGCAATTGCGCGGCGTGGACGTGGTGGTGCTCGACGAGTTCCATGAGCGCCATCTCGACGGGGATGTGGCGCTGGCGTTGCTCCGGCACCTGCAGAGCAGCCGCAAGGACCTGCGGCTGGTGGTGATGTCTGCAACCCTCAATGCCGCGCCCGTTGCCGATTACCTCGGACGCTGTCCGACAGTGCGCTCCGAGGGCCGATTGTTTGAATTGGCCATCCGCCACCAGCCGTATTCGGAAAAGCCCCTCGAAGATCAGGTGGCCGCTGCCCTGCGTATTCTCCTTGAGGAGACGCTCGACGGTGACGTGCTGGTGTTCCTGCCGGGCGCGGCCGAGATCCGCCGCGCGGCGCGGGCGTGTCAGGGTCTGGCAGGCAAAGCCAACTTGATCCTGGCGCCGCTGCACGGCGACCTTTCGCCGGAAGAGCAGGATCGCGCCGTGCTCCCCGCCGACCGGCGCAAGGTGATCCTCTCGACGAACGTTGCGGAAAGCTCGGTGACCATCGAAGGCGTTCGTGCGGTGATCGACAGCGGGTTGGCACGAATCGCCAGCGATTCTCCCTGGACCGGCCTGGCCACGCTGCAAGTATCGCGGGTCAGCCAGGCGTCCGCGACGCAACGCGCCGGACGTGCCGGTCGCACTGGGCCGGGCAAAGTCATCCGTCTCTTTAGCGCCGAGGATTACTCGCGCCGCGCGGCGCATGAGACGCCGGAGATCGAGCGCCGCGAGCTTTCGCAGACGCTGCTGGATCTGAAGGCGATGGGAGTGGCTCGGGTGCAGGATCTGCCGTGGTTCGAGCCGCCGCCGGAAGCCGCGGTCACTGCCGCGGAAGATCTGTTGAAGCGACTTGGCGCGCTCGACGAGGCCGACAAGCTCACCGCCACGGGAAAGCAGATGGCTCGCCTGCCGTTGCATCCCCGGCTGTCGCGTTTGGTGCTGGAGGCCGACAAGCGTGGCGCGGGTGAGGATGGTTGCGAGGTGGCCGCGCTGCTCAGTTCCGGCGAGCGGCTCTCACCCGAGAAGGTTCATGCCGGTCCGTCTGACCTGCTCCTCCTGCTCGATTCGCCGCGCGCGCCACGTACGCGGCAGATCGCGCAGCAGATCCGTCGCGTCGCCAAGCCGGCACATCAGAAGAAGCATCATGAAGAGGCGTTGTTGCTGGCGATTCTTGCGGCGTTTCCCGACCGTGTCGCCAAGCGGCGGCAGGATAAGGAACTGCAACTCGCGGCGGGAGGCCCGGCGGTGTTGGCTCCTGCCAGCGTGGTCTCAACGGAGTTCCTGGTGGCCGTGGACGTCGAGGAGCGCCGCGAACAGGGTCCGCCGCTGGTGCGCTTGGCCAGCGCCATCGAGCCCGAATGGCTGCTCGACCTGTTCCCCAGCCACGTCAGCGAGCGTCGAACGCTCGAATGGCATCGCACGGGCCAGCGGGTCGAGGAAACCAGCGCGCTGCTCTTCGACGGACTGGTGATCGAGGAAAGTCGAGGCGTGCCGACCGATGCAGAAGCCGCCGCTCGAATGCTGGCAGAAAAAGCTTGGGAGGCGGGTGTCGCCCGATTCGTCGACGCCGAGGAGTTCGACCGATTCCTGGTGCGCGTGGCGTTTGCCGCCGCTCATTCCGCGATCCCCCGGCTGACAGATGAGGACGTGCGCGCGGCGATCGAGTCGTTGTGCACGGGACGGCGCAGTTTCTCCGAGCTGCAAGCGGCGGCACGCGACGGCGGGCTGTTGGAAGCGCTCCGGCAGCGGATTCCCGCGGACGCCCGCCGCCTCCTCGATCAGGTGGCGCCGGAACGAATCAAGCTGCCCGGCGGGCGCTTTGCTCCGGTAAACTACGCTGTGGATCAGCCGCCGTGGATCGCGTCGCGCCTGCAGGACTTTTTTGGCCTGCGCGAGACGCCGCGCGTGGCTCGCGGTAAAGTGCCCGTGGTGGTCCACTTGCTTGCGCCAAATCGACGCCCCGTGCAGATGACCAGCGACCTCGCCGGCTTCTGGGAGCGCTTGTACCCGCAAGTCCGGCGGGAATTGTGCCGGCGCTACCCGAAGCATTCCTGGCCGGAGAATCCCCGATGACCGATCATCCGCACCGTCGCTACAATCCGCTCACACGCGAGTGGGTCCTGGTCTCCCCGCACCGTATGGAGCGTCCCTGGCAAGGGCAGGTCGAGAAGCATCCTGCCGTAGAGCTGCCTGAGTATGATGCGGGCTGCTACCTCTGCCCCGGAAACATTCGGGCCGGTGGCGCACGCAACCCGCAGTACACCTCCACCTTCGTTTTCGAAAACGATTTCGCAGCGCTCCAACCCGAAACACCAGAGGCCACGCTCGAAGACGACACTTTGCTGAAGGCTCAAAGCGAGGCCGGCATCTGCCGGGTTCTGTGCTTCTCTCCGCAGCACAATCTCTCGCTGTCACGGATGGAAGCCGCGCAGGTCCGCGGCGTGGTGGACCTGTGGGTGGAACAGTATCAGGAACTGGGCGCGAAGGACTTCATCCGTCACGTGCAGATCTTCGAGAATCGCGGAGAGATGATGGGCTGCTCCAATCCCCATCCGCACGGTCAGATCTGGGCGCAGCACAATCTTCCGGAACAGGTGGTGCGGGAGCAGGAGTCGCAGGCCGCGCACCGTGCTTCATACGGCGAGTGCCTGCTCTGCAACTACGCGGAGGTGGAGCTTCGCAAGCGGGAGCGTCTGGTCGCTCGCACTGGATCCTTCGTGGCCGTCGTGCCGTTCTGGGCGGTCTGGCCCTTCGAGACGTTGCTGCTCAGCGAGCGGCACATCGGCTCGCTGGATCAATTGCAGCCCAAAGAGCGAGACGATCTCGCGACGATGCTGGTGAAACTGACCGCCGCCTACGATCGCCTGTTCGGCGTTCCCTTCCCTTACACCATGGGATTTCACCAGCGGCCCACGGACGGCGAGCCTCACGACGAGTGGCACATGCACGCGCACTTCTACCCGCCGTTGCTGCGATCTGCGACGGTTCGGAAGTTCATGGTCGGCTATGAATTGCTGGGAAATCCGCAACGCGACCTGACCGCCGAGTCCGC
>CAYPHP010000183.1:0-7217 GCA_964410045.1 uncultured Acidobacteriota bacterium
GGAGTCCTTATTTCCAGGCGGGAATGAAGACCGTGGCCTACGAGATCGCCGAGCAACTCGACTGGCAAGCGCCCGACTGGGTGGTGACTCCGGTCGGCGGCGGCAGCCTGTTGCTCGGGCTGTACCACGGCTTCCGTGAAATGCAAGAAGCCGGGATGGTCGGGCACGTCCCGCGGATCGCCGGCGTGCAGTCGGTGCAGTGCCCGCCGGTCTACCAGGCCTGGCAGCGGAATCTCGACGACGTGCCCGGCGTGGTCAAGGGCCAGACAATCGCCGAAGGGATTTCCGTGGCCAAGCCGGTGAAGGGCCGCGATATCCTGCACGCCTTGCGCGGATGCGATGGCGTGGTGCTGACCGTGGACGACGCCGCCGTCTGGGCTGCGGTCAAGGCGCTCGGGCGAGTCGGCGTATCGGTCGAGCCGACCGGCGCGGTCGCCGCGGCAGGCGTGGAATCGTTGGCCCGCGAGGGACTCACGTCCCCCGGGCAGCGAGTAGTGGTGGTTCTTACTGGGTCGGGGCTGAAAGCCGCCGACACGATCATGGAGCATTATGCGAAGACTTCTTCTTAGCCTGTTCTTCGGTGCGACGCTGGTCGCCCAGCCCGCAACGCTGGTGATCAAGAACGCCAAGATCGTTACGCTCGACGCCGGCAAGCCGGAGGCGCGCGCGCTGGCCGCGCGTGGCGACATCATCGTGGCCCTGGGCAGCGACGCCGAGATGGCCCGCTACATCGGTCCGGAAACCAAAGTCCTCGACCTGGGCGGACGTCTGGCGATTCCCGGCTTCATCGAGGGGCACGGTCACTTCACGGGCGTGGGCCGCTTCCGCATGGAGCTGAACCTGCGCGAATCACGCAGTTGGGATGCCATCGTGGAACAAGTGAACGCCGCGGCGCGACGCGCCAAGCCCGGCGACTGGATTCTGGGCCGCGGCTGGCATCAGGAAAAATGGTCGCGGACGCCGCAGCCCAACGTCGAAGGATTTCCGCTGCACGACGCTTTGAGCAAGGCCGCGCCGAACAATCCCGTGCTGCTGGTTCATGCCAGCGGTCACGCCGCGTTCGCCAATGCGGCGGCGTTGAAGGCCGCGGGCGTCACCAAGGACACGCCCAATCCGCCGGGCGGCGACATCCTGCACGACGCCCAAGGGAATCCCACGGGCATGTTGCGCGAGCGCGCTCAGGGGCTGGTCAGTTCCGCGATGCAACGCGATCGGGCCAAGCGGACTGCGGCCCAGCGGGAAGCGGATGCCGAGCAGGAAATCGACTTGGCGGAGAAAGAAGCGCTGGCCAACGGCATCACCAGCTTTCAGGACGCCGGTTCGCCGCCCGACACCATGGCCCGGCTGCGACGCCGCGCGGAAATGGGCAAGAGTGACCTGCGCCTGTGGGTGATGGCCCGCACCTCCAACGACAACCTGCAGCGCAACTGGCAGGACTATCGGGTGATCAACGCCGGAAACAAGCACTACACCGTGCGCGCGATCAAGTCGGCGATCGACGGCGCGCTCGGTCCGCGCGGCGCGTGGCTGCTGGAGCCGTATTCGGACTCGCCGCAGAGCAGCGGCCTGAACACCGGCGATCCCGCCGACATCGCCCGCACTGCGAAACTGGCCCTGGAGCACGGCTTCCAGTTTTGCGTCCACGCCATCGGCGACCGCGCCAATCGCGAAACATTGAACATTTTCGAAAACGCTTTCAAGGGGCGCGCCGGCGGTGGCAAAGACCTGCGCTGGCGCATCGAGCATGCCCAGCACATCAACGGCGCGGATATCGCGCGCTTCGGCAGCCTCGGCGTGATCGCGTCCATGCAGGGCGTCCACTGCACGTCGGACGCGCCGTACGTCACGCCGCGCCTGGGACCGAAGCGGTCCGAGGAAGGCGCGTATGTCTGGCGCAGCCTGATGAACGCGGGAGCCGTGGTCACCAACGGCACCGACGCGCCGGTGGAAGACATCAGCCCCATCGCGTCCTACTACTCGACGGTCAGCCGGCGGCTGAAGGACGGCTCGGTGTTTTATCCCGCGCAGCGGCTCACGCGGATCGAAGCGCTACGCTCCTACACCTTGAGCAACGCCTACGCGGCTTTCGAAGAAGACATCAAGGGATCGCTGACGCCCGGCAAACTCGCCGACGTCACCGTGCTTTCACGGGATATCCTCACCGTGCCTGAGGAGCAGATTCCCGGCACCGCGATCGTCCATACGATTGTGGGCGGGAAGGTAGTCTACTCCGGGAAGTAGATGTCCCCTTTGCTTACTTTCACCGGGAAGTGATCAGAAACGGGACGCAGTCAGAGTCACATCTGCGGCGGACCAGGCCTTGCGGAACCGCGCTTCAATCTCCGCAGCTTCCGGATTCTTTCCCTGGGCCTTCAAGGCCTGCATGAGTCCGAAGAGCGACCAGCCATTTCCCGGAAAGCGCTTCAGGTTTTCCCAATAGACGATCTCCGCTTCCGCCGCGCGGCCGGCCTGCATCAGGACCGCGCCCAGCGAGTCGCGCATTGGATAGTGCCAATCATCCGGCTCGGTGTAGAGCAGGGCATCGTGGAGCCGGACGGCGCGGTCCAGGTGCTGGATGGCGGCATCGAACTGGCCGCGCTTGGCCGCCAACTCGCCGGCGAGCGCCGCCTCCGCCACTCCCAGGATTTCGGCCGCGCCGTTCCGGGGCATGGGAATCTTCTTCAACTCTCCGTTGGCCGTGATCTTGCGCAGTTCCTCGAGTTCCTTCTGCGCGTCATCGAGTCTTCCGGTAGCCGTCAGCGCGATCCCGCGCGCGTATCGCCACGCGCCGGCGGTAAACAGCGTGTCATGCTGCGGCCGCGGCTCCTTGAGGATGTCCTCCCACTTGCCGAAGCGGACCATGGCCCAATAGGGGATCACGACGAAGCCCTGCAGCGGCGGCATATCGCGGAGCGCCTGAGCCGGAATGGCAGCGGCCGTTTTGCGCGCTGCGTCGAGTGCGACGCGGCTGCGCCCCTCCATGGTCGCAGCGGTCCACAGAAAATGGACGTTATGCGGATAGTACGTGAGCGGATACATCCCCTGCACGCGGCATTGCGTGATGTAGTCCTCGTCGGCGGCGATGGCCAGTTCGTTGGCCTTGGCCGCGTCCGCGTAGCGTCCGACGCGCTGGTAGATGTGCGCCGGCATATGCACCAGGTGACCGGCGGCCGGGGCCAGCGGCAGCAGGCGGTCGGCGGCTTCCTCGGCGCGCTCCGGACTCTTCAGTTCCATCAAGTGGACCCAGTAATGCAATGCGCCCGGGTGCTTGGGATTGCGCTTCATCACCGACTCAATCGCTGCGGCGGCTTCCTCGATGCCCGGCTGCGCGCGAAGATCCCGCGTCCAGTACTCCCACGGACGCAGATCCATCAGCGCTTCGGCGAAGATCGTGGCGGCGTCGAGATCGTTGGGGAATTTCCTGTTCACTTCGCGCATCGCGTCGGCGAAGGCCTGATCGGCCTTGGCTCGATCTTCCGACTTGCCGGTGTAGCGCTTCGAGAGCGCGTCAATGTAGGCGCGCTCGCGCGGCGTCACCTTGGCCTTCAGCGCCACGGCCTTCTGGATCAGATCGAGCGCCTTCGGCTCGTCGGCCGCGTTCATCGCGGAATTGATGTTCGGACCGAGCACCAGCGCCTGACCCCAGTAGGCCATGGCGCAGTTCGGATCGAGACGGGCGGCTTCGGCAAACGCTCGTGCCGCCTCAGCGTGGTTGAATCCATAGGTCAGGTTCAACCCTTGGTTGATGAACAACTGCGCGCGCGCCGACCGCGTGGTCACCGGAAACTTGTGGTTGCCGACGTTCTGCAGCCGCGGCGCTACTGCGCCGGACGGGGCCGGCTTGGCGTAGTCCGCAGGTTTTTCGTAATGTTGATGGCTGGGCGTCTGCGCGGCCAGCAGCGGCGCGATCAAGATCAATCCGCGTAATCCGTGGTTCATTGTTTTTTCGGTAACTCCAGTGGTGGATAGTAAGGTTTCCCGTTCAGTTTCTGGACTTCTTTGCTGAAGTTGGTTCCGTAATCTTTCTCCGCATCGGTCAACAGCCAGGCCTGACGCCTGTAATTCCAGCTATCCGGATTCAGCCGCTGCGCTTCCTTGAAGTAGGGAATCGCTTCGCGGCGGTTTCCCTCCGCGACCAGGAACTGCGCCAGCCGGAAGTAGGCCTCGCCCAGCAGACGGTCGGCGCTGGGCGGGTTGAGCTTCTGGCGAAGTTGCTCCGCGGACATGGCGTAGGCGCTCTTCTCTCCGTTGGCCAGCCAGTCGCGCAGACCGTCGAGATACAGCTTGGCCTCGATGCCGTGCATCGATTTGTAGCGGTTGTCGATGAACGCCGTCTCGTTGGGCCGGACGATACGTCCGCGTTCGTCAATCCACACCGCGGTAGGCACGTTCACCATTCCGTAGAGCGAAGCCACGGTATGCTTCTCGTCAATCAGCACGGTGTAAGCGGGGTTGGCCTTCTCGATCCACGGTCCTGCGTCTTTGATGCCGCCGATGTCCTGGGCCACGGAGACGATTTCGAAATTCTTGCCGCTGTTCTCGCTGAAGAATGTCTGCCAGCCTGGCAGATCGAAGCGGCACCCTCACCAACTGGCCCAGGTGATCAGCAACACCTTCTTGCCGCGAAACTCGGAGAGCTTGCGTTGCCGACCCTTCCAATCGGGCAGAGTGAAGTCCGGCGCTTGCAGCGAGCTTTGGACCCTCATGGCCGCTTCCGGACGCGGACCAAACACGCGGATGTTGTGCGCCGGGTCCTGCACCTCGGGCTGGCCCATGGTCCGCGCCAGCTCCGACAGGTTGAACCATTTCACGCGGGCGCGCTCCCGCTCGAACGCCTGCTTGCGCGATTTCGGGATGGGCACGCACAGCTCATCGAGACATGCTCCCTGCGGCTTGATCACGAATCCGCTGGTGCGCGTCAGGTCCGGATGCGTCAGCCACAGGTCTTTCTCGCCGGGCAGCAGGTTGGTGACTTTGCTGGCTGCGCCGTCGTAGACGACGGTGGTCTGCGCCGACAGGGACACACACAAAAGAAGCAGAACCCAGAACTTCATGACAAACACTCTACCAAATTGTAGCCCGTTGTGCCCCTCGTGCCTTTGTGGTGAGAGATCGGCAGATCACTTCACCCACAGCACCGGCTGGCGGATGAAGAGATTGCGGATCACTTCGTCCACGTTGGAGTCGGCGGGGAGGCGTTTCCAGAGATCCAGGTATTCCGGCTTGTTGAGTCGCAATCCCGCGAAGAGCAGTGAGTGGTGGCGCATGGGCCACTCGTCGAAATACATCACGTCGGGCGGCTTGGGCCACTTCTTCTTGTCCAATAGATAAGGATAGAGATAGGCGACGGCTTTGGCCATGCCCCGTCCGTCGGGAAGCGTGAAGTTCCAGAGATCCAGGATTTCAGCCACCGCGGTGATCGCGTCGAGCACGAAGAGCGAGTAGCCGTAAGGCTTGGTGCGCGCCAGCTCGCGCGGGAAGCTGCCGTCGGCGGCCATGTGGTTGGGCACTAGCACGGTCTTGAAGCGCTCGACGCACCACGCGGTCATCTCGGCGTTGCCGGTGAACCGGGCGAATTCCGCAACCTGCATCACCCAGCAGACGCCGTGATTGTTGGTCGCATCGCGCTCGGCGATCCCGTAAGCGTGCGTGGTCATCCACTTCAAGTATTCCGCGAACCACTGCTTGACCTCGGCCGCTCTGAAGGACTTCGATCCTTCCAGCACGGCCGCGGCGCGCGCCACTTCCACCAGGTGGATAGTGTCAATGATGCCGATGCCTCGCCCGGTGAAGCGGCCCTTGATGGCTTGGGCGTACAGCAGGTGCGGATTCATCCGCGTGGCCGGGTCGACGAACCAGGCGCGCAGATGCTTCATGGCGTGCGCCGCATACTTCTTGTCGCGGGTGATCTTCCATGCCGCCGCCAGCGCCGGCATCTGGACGCTCAGGCGCATCATGTAGCGGCGATGCTCGACGAAGTTGTTGGGATTGGTCTCCCCGTCGCGCTGGATGTAAGGGCCGTCGGGATTCTTCGGGTCAGGCCACCAATAGTCGCCTTCAGAGAAGAAGTCGTGCAGCCCGCCGGCCGAGCGATCGCTGCGCGCGGCGGTGATGGTGATGGGTTGTTCCCTCAGGTAGCGGGCTGCGGCGTCGAGTACGCGGCGGCGATCAAACGCGGCGACGTCGAAGGTTCCGCCGCGCAACAACGGCGCACCGGCCAGGAGAGCGACAAAGGACCGGCGATCCATTAGCGGATCAGCCGGTCCAGTTGACGAACGTCGAGACCGGCCTCGCGATAGTACTTCCGGGACAGCTCCAGAAAGGTGAAGCCATCTTCGAAAGCGGCAAAGTTGCCGTTGATCCCCTTGTCCAGGTAGACCAGTCCGCCTTCCACCACGAACAGGATCAGCGCGGGTCCAGGAGAATCGTCGGTGATCACCAAAGTATGAGCTTCGCCGGCCGGTTCATAGATGAACGTCCCGGGCTTGGCGATCCAGTCGTGCTCCAGGTAGCGCCAGTGGCCGCGCATCGTGTACCCGCGTACGGTGCCCACGTGGTAATGGACGCCGAGCTTGGCGCCCGGCAGGCCCTTCAGAATGACGCTGAGCCCTCCCGACGTGACATTGAAGCAAAGAGGTTGGACCCACACACCCTCGGCATAGGGAATCCAGTGGGCGCCGTCCTCGAGGTTGATGTTGGTAATAAAGTGTCCGCGGTCCCGCTGACTCGGAGCGAGGCCGTCGGTGACATTGTTGAAAGCTGTGATTGGCATTCGAAGAGACTACGCCAACAAGATCCGAGCGTCTAGGGCCTGACACGGCTCGACCAGCGGGTTGATGTCGATCTCCGCGATCTGCGGATAGTCGCTGCCGAGCTGGGCCAGGCGAAGAATCACATCGGCGATCCGATCGCGATCCATCGGCGGCCAACCACGGAAGGCGTCGAGCATCTTGTTGCCGGGAATCTCGGCCAGCATTTCGAGCGCGTCCTGCTTGGTCACCGGCAGCACGCGCAACGAGACCGCGTCGAGCGCCTCCGCCAACACGCCGCCGAGACCCGCGAGAACCATCGGCGTCCCTTGCTCGTCGCGCCGGAATCCAAGGATCAACTCGCGGCGGGTCGAGACCATCGGTTGTAAGAGCACGCCGCGAACCTTGCGCTTGGGCCACGCGGCGCGCAACTCGCGCTTGGTCCGGATGTTCAGCGTCACCGCGCCC
>CAYPHP010000184.1:0-7210 GCA_964410045.1 uncultured Acidobacteriota bacterium
CCAGCTAATACAGAATGAAGAAGGCAGAATGCAGAATTCGAAGATCCGGATTCCGCATTCTGCATTCTGAATTCTGCATTTGCAGAGGGTTATGTTGGGTGACATCCGTTACGGCCTCCGCCTCCTCTCCCGCTCCCCCACATTCACCGCCGTAGCGGTCCTTACGCTGGCGCTGGGCATCGGCGCCAACACCGCCATCTTCAGCGTAGCCAATGCGGTGCTGTTCCGGCCGCTGCCCTACGCCGATCCGGACCGCCTGGTCCATCTGAACGAGCGCGGCAAGCAGGCCGACAACATCTCCATCTCCTTCCCCGACTATTTCGATTGGAAATCGCAGAACCAGGTCTTCGATGGCATGGCCCTGATGCATCGGCGCGCTTTCATCCTGACGGGCGGCGAGCAACCGGAGCGAGTGGTGGGCGCAGAAGCCAGTTGGGATTTTTTCCCTGTGCTCGGCGTCCGGCCGGTGCTGGGCCGCACCTTCACCCAGGAAGAAGATCGCATCGGCGCTGACCGCACCGTGGTCCTGAGCAACGCCCTGTGGAAGCGGGCGTTCGGCGGTGACGCGAGCGTCGTCGGGCGGACCCTCCGCCTCGATTCCCAGAGCTACACCGTGGTCGGCGTGATGGGTCCGGATCTTGATCTGCCCAGCCGGGAAACGCAGCTCTGGGTGCCGGTGGGTCTGCGCAAGGATGCGCACCCAACCGAAGGACGCCGGAATCATCCGGGGATGTATGGCGTCGCGCGGCTGAAGCCAGGCGTAAGCGTGGCCCAGGCCGCGGCGAGTCTGGGGACGATTTCCGAACGCCTCGAACAGCAGTATCCCGAGAACGCCGGCATCCGGCCGGTGGTCACGTCATTGCGCGCGGAGTTGGTCCGCGATTGGAGCGATTCCCTGCTGCTGTTGCTGGGAGCGGTGGGCTTGGTGCTGCTGATCGCCTGCGCCAACGTCGCGCATCTGCTGCTGGCTCGGGCTTCTGGACGGCGCATGGAGTTCGCTGTGCGCGCCGCCCTGGGCGCAGGACGCGCGCGACTGCTGCGACAGCTGCTGGCCGAAGGTCTGTTGCTGGCCGCGTTTGGCGCGACGCTGGGCCTGGTTTTTGCGGCTTGGGGCGTTGACCTGCTGACCGCCATCCTTCCCGGCAACGTTCCGCGCTTGGAGGAGGCTCGCATGGATCGCGCGGTGCTGGCCTTCACCGCAGCCATCTCGCTCGTCGGCGGCTTGCTGTTCACCCTGATTCCCGCCCTGCAATCCTCCCGGCTGGATTTGCACGCCGCGTTGAAGGAAAGCGGGCGCAGCGCGCTTCCCGGCGGCCATCGCGTCCGCGGAGCGCTAGTGGTTGGCGAGATGGCACTGGCCATGACCCTGCTGATCGGCGCGGGGCTTTTGCTGCACAGCCTGTGGCGCGTGATCCAGGCCGATCCCGGTTTCCAGCCGGCGCGTCTGACCACGATGCAGATTTCCCTGCCGGACTCGCAGTACGGGCAGCGCGCCCGGGTGGCCGGGTTCTACCGAGACTTGTTGGAGCGGGCCGCCGCATTGCCGGGCGTTGAAGCCAGTGGCGTCACTTCAACGTTGCCCATCGGCGGCAGCCACAACCGCACGCACATGGTCGCCGTCGACCAGCCGCCACCGTCCGCGAACGAGATGCCCGTGGTCGACTACACCGCGGTCAGCCCCGGGTATTTTCAGGCCATGGGGATTCCCCTGCGCGGCGGGCGCTGGTTTACCGAGCAGGACGGCGAGACTGCGGCGTCCGTAACCATCGTGGACGAAACGCTGGCCCAGCGCTTCTGGCCGGGCCAGAACGCGGTCGGCCGGCAGATGCGCTATGGCGGATCGGCTGATTCGCCGCCTATCACCGTGGTCGGCGTGGTGGGTCATGTGAAGACCCGCGGGGTGGACGCCGGCGCAGGCATGCAGATGTATGCGCCTTACGGCCAGACGCGCTTCAATTCGCTGACGCTGGTGGTGCGGACCCGCGCGGACAACGATCCCACCTCCGCGGTCCGCGCGGCGGTGCGCCAGCTTGATCCGGGCGTACCCATCTCGAACGTGCGGGCCATGGACCAGGTGATTGGGGAACACAACTCGACGCGCCGGGCGTCGGCGCTGCTGCTCGCAGGTTTTGCCGCGACCGCGCTTCTTCTCGCGGCGGTGGGCTTGTACGGCGTGCTGGCTCACACGGTTTCGCAACGCACCCGGGAGATGGGCATTCGCATGGCCCTGGGCGCCCGCCGCAGTGACCTGCTTCGCCTGGTGCTGGGGCAGGGGATGCGCCTGGTTATCGCCGGAGTGGTTCTCGGCTGGATCGGCTCGCTGGCCTTGGCCCGCTTCCTGGGCGGATTCCTGTTCGGCGTGCAGCCCGTGGACCCGGTGACCTACGCGCTGCTGACTGCGGTCCTGGCAGCCGTTGCCTCTCTGGCGTGCTACCTTCCGGCTCGCCGCGCGGCGGCGACTGATCCCATGGGCGCATTGCGCTATGAGTGACGAGGAACGAGAAATGAGGGGTGACCATGTTGCATGACCTGAAGTACGCCGCCCGAGTGTTGTGGAAGGCGCCTGCCTTCACCATCGTCTCCATCCTGGTGCTAGCTCTGGGCATCGGCGCGAACACCGCCATCTTCAGCGTGGTGAACGCGGTGCTGCTGAAGCCGCTGCCGTTCAATGATCCGGACTCGCTGGTGGTGGTCTGGGAGCGTAACTCGCCGCGCAACCGCGACCGCAATGTGGCCTCGCCCGCCAACTATCTGGATTGGAAGAGCCAGAACGGCGTGTTCACCGACATGGTGGCGATCGCGGGCTGGAGCGCGAACCTGACCGGGTCCGGTGATCCCGAGGAATTGACGGGGCAAGCGGTCACCCGCAACCACTTCTCGGTGCTGGGGATCTCGCCTCGACTGGGCCGCGACTTCACCGAGGAGGAAGGCCAGCGCGGCGGGCCGAGGGCGGTGATCCTTAGCCATGGATTTTGGCAGCGGCGTTTTGGCGGTGATCCTTCCATCATCAACCGCCAGATCGTGCTCAACAACAACTCCACCACCGTGGTCGGCGTGATGCCGCCGGGCCTGATTCCGCTGAGCCGGACCCCGGTGGATTTCTGGCTGCCCATGTTCGTGGATCCGGCGCGCGATTACCGGGCGACTTCCGGTCGCTACCTGATCGTGATCGCCCGGCTGAAACCCGGCGTCGGGCTGGCGACAGCGCAATCCGAGCTGACCGGGATCGCGCAACGACTCGAGCAACTCCATCCGGACTTCAACAAGAACTGGGGTGTGAACCTGGTTCCGATCGAAGAGCAGCTGGTGGGCAGCGTCCGGCTGGCATTGTGGGTGCTGCTGGGCGCGGTGGGCGCCGTGCTGCTGATCGCCTGCGGGAATCTGGCCAACCTGATGCTAGCGCGCGCTGCGGCCCGAGAGAAAGAGATCGCCATTCGCACTTCACTCGGCGCGGGGCGCGGACGCATCCTGCGCCAGTTGCTGACCGAAAGCGTTTTGCTGGCGCTGTGCGGTGGAGCGGCGGGCTTGCTGGTCGGCGTTTGGGGTCTGGACCTGCTCAAGTCCATGGCCCCCTCGACGCTGCCGGGACTCGACCGCATCCGCATCGACCCCTGGGTGCTGGCGTTCACCGCCGGTATCGCCGTGCTGACCGGAATGCTGTTCGGCTTGATCCCAGCCTGGGCCACGACTCGTTTGGGCCTGAACGACCTGCTCAAGGAAGGCGGACGCGGCGCGGCGGGCGGCGCGCGCGGCTTGCGCATCCGCAACCTGCTGATCGTCGCCGAGACCGCCATCTCCCTGGTCTTGCTGGTGGGCGCGGGATTGCTGCTACAAAGCCTCTATCGTTTGCGCTCGGTGGACCCCGGCTTCCGCACCGACAAGCTGCTCACCTTCCGCGTGACCCGGTCGGGCGGCGAGAATCCGCAGCGGATTGCCTTCTTTCGAGAAGCGGTGGAGCGGATGCAGAAGATCCCTGGCGTGACCGCGGCCAGCGCCGTCAGTTTCCTGCCCATCACCAGCCTGGTGCCGGGAACCAGTTTCGAGATCAGCGGACGTCCCGCGCCTCCTGCCGGCCAATCGCCGGTCACCGAGGTGCGGATCGTCCATCCCGACTTTTTCAAGACCATGGGCATCGCCTTGCGCCGGGGCCGGACCTTCGACGACGCCGACACCCGTACGGAAGCGCCGTTGCGCTTCGTGGTCAACGAGGCCATGGCCCGCCAGCATTTCGCAGGGGAAGATCCGCTAGGACAGCGCATCAGCGTCTCGATGCAGCAGCAGAATCCGCCGGGCGAGATCATCGGTATCGTCGCCGACAACAAGAGCACCGGACTGGACTCGTCCATCCGGCCGATTGCCTACTACTCGCACAGCCACTTCCCGTTTTCGATGATGACCTTCGTCGTACGCACGTCGGCCGAGCCTGCGGCCTTGACGCGCTCGCTGATCGGCGCGATCCACGAGATGGACCCCAACCAACCCGTCTCCAGCATCCGCACCATGGACGACGTGTTGTCGGAATCCGTGGCGCAGCCGCGCTTCCAGGCGACGCTGCTGGGCCTGTTCGCAGGGTTGGCGCTAGTGCTGGCGGCGGTCGGCGTTTACGGCGTGATGTCCTATACGGTCGGACAGCGCACCCGGGAGATGGGCATCCGCCTGGTGCTGGGCGCCTCGCCGGGAGGACTGCAAGGCATGGTGATCCGGCAAGGACTGCGAGTCGCGCTGATCGGGCTGGCGATTGGCGCCGCCGGAAGCCTGGCGCTTTCGCGGGTCATGCAGACCTTGCTCTTCGAGATTCAGCCCACCGACCCGCTGACCTTCATCGGCGTCACCGCGTTGCTGGCGACCGTGGCGGTCTTGGCCTGCTATCTCCCGGCCCGCCGCGCCTCGAGCGTCGACCCGATGACCGCGTTGCGCTACGAGTGACGATTGTCCGAAACCGGACAGAAACATCCCTATTTCGGGCACGCCCGCGGAAGACCACCGCTTCAACTCAATGAGTTAGACTGGTCTTGCACGTGCTGTGGGTATCCGTTGGAGTATGTGGGCTGACCTTCGTTACGCCTTCCGCCTGCTGGCCAAACATCCCGGCCAGACCTTAATGGCGGTGCTGACGCTGTCCCTGGGCATCGGACTCACCTGCATCTGCTACAGCGCCACCGATGCGCTGGTTCTGCGGCCGTTGCTGGTGCCTGAGCCGGAGCGCCTGGTCGCGGTCCACGAACTGACGCCGCGCGGTTTGAAGGGCGGGATGTCGCCCGCCAGTTTTCTCGACTTTCAGCGCGAGAGCCGGTCCTTTGAGGTTATGGGCGCCTATCGCTGGTGGACGGTCAACCTCACGGGTAACGGCCAGCCGGAACGGGTGCAAGGCTTTCTCGTTACTCCGGGACTTCTTACGGCGCTCGGCGTGAAAGCCGCCATGGGTCGAACCTTGCAGCCGGAGGACGAGACGCTCGAACGTCCGGTGGTGGTCTTAAGCCATCGACTCTGGAAGAACCGATTCGCGGGCGATACGCAGGTTGTGGGTCGCAGTGTCCAATTGAGCGGACGGACTTACGAAGTGGTCGGCGTGATGCCGCCGGAACTGCTTTTTCCCCTCACTGCCGAATTGTGGGCGCCATTGCTTTTGGATGCCGGTGAGCGCGGGCAGCGCGGCATGCGAACGGTCCAGGCAGTTGCTCGCCTGAAGCCCGGCGTCTCGCTGGACCAAGCCCAGTCGGAGCTTAGGACGGTGGCGTCGCGGATCGCCGCGCAATATCCACAGACCAATGAAGGCTGGAGTGCCGCGGTTCGCCTGGTCCGCGACGAGATTTCCGGCGACGCTACGCGCCAATACACCATGCTCACCGTGGGCGCGTTTGCGTTCGTCCTGCTGATTGTCTGCGCCAACGTCGCCAACATGCAACTGGCGCGCGGTCCGGCGCGCATCCGCGAAATGGCTGTGCGCATCGCCATGGGCTCGGGCCGCTGGCGGATCGTCCGGCAATTGCTGGCGGAAAGCACCGTCCTGGCGCTGGCCGGGATCCTGCCGAGTTTGCTTCTGGCTCTTTGGGGCACCGACCTGATGCGCGTGAGCATGCCCGCCGAGGTGGAGAAGTTTTTGCCGGGATGGCAGCGACTGCGCGTTCATGGCGGCGTGGTGGGATTCTCCGTGCTGGCCGCGCTCGTCAGCGGATTGCTGGCCGGAATCGTGCCGGCCTTGCAGCTTTCGCTTCCCAACATAGGCACTGCTTTGAAAGACGGCGGACGTGGCGGCGCGGCGCGCGGCCAGCACCGCCTGCGCAGTCTCCTGGTAGTCGGAGAGGTCTCGCTGGCCTTGACCCTGCTGGTCGGCGCCACCTTGCTGATCCAGGGCTTCGTGGCTCTGGGCCGCTGGAGCCCCGATCTCCAACCCGCTTCCGTCCTCACGTTCCGGACAGCCCTGCCTGCCGATTCCTACTCCGCGAATCATCACCTGACCGGTTTCTACGATCAGGTGCTGGCGAAGTTGAATGCACTGCCACGGACCCGCGCAGCCTTGGTCAGCAGCGTTCCCTACGGATTGTCGCGGAACAACGGAATCATCTCCCTGGAAGGACGGCCTGCCGCGCCGGGTGAATTGCGGAACGTTCAACTCCAGTCGGTGAGCCCCAGCTACTTCGAAGTGCTTCACGTTCCGGTTCAGGAAGGCCGCGCGTTCGTTGAAGGCGATGGTCCGGACACTCCTGCGGTGGCCATCGTCAGCCGGCGCTTTGCGGAGCACTACTGGCCCGGGGAGAGTGCTTTGGGCAAGCGCCTCAAGGTCGGTGCCGCAGATTCCAAGAATCCCTGGCTCACCGTGGTCGGGATCACTGGGAACGTGGTTCACGACTGGATGGAACGCGTCCCGCGGCCGGTGCTCTACCGTCCCTACACTCAAGCCCCGTCGCGGGAAACAGACGTGCTCCTGCGCGCTTCGGGCGACCCATTGACGATGGTTCCCGATGTCCGCGCTGCCGTCTCCGCGCTCGATCCCAATCTTCCGATCTATGACGTGAAGACTTTTGCCAAGGTCATCTCGGATGCCCTGGTAGGTTTCACCTACACGGCGGTGATGCTGGCGGTCGCTGGAGTGCTGGCCGCGCTGCTTTCGGCGATCGGGGTCTACGCGGTGATGGCCAACGCCGTCGCCGAACGCACTCACGTAATCGGGGTGCGCATGGCCTTGGGAGCGCGCGCCAACGATGTGCTG
>CAYPHP010000185.1:0-7204 GCA_964410045.1 uncultured Acidobacteriota bacterium
GCGCGCCAGACGCAACGCCGAGTCAGCGGTGATGCCGCGTTTGCCGAGCACGATCTCATTGAGGCGATTGAGCGAAATCCCCAGGCGGCGGGCGGCCTCTACTTGCCCCAGGCCCAGGGGCTTCAGAAACTCCTCGAGGAGCATCTCTCCGGGCGGAATCGCCGGCCCCAGCCAGCTCGGACTTCTTCTTTTCATATTCCGATCCTCTCTGCGACATTTGCGAAATCTGCGGACGCGAAGCGCTTCACCCGCTGCCGCCAAGCCATCAACAGCACGCAACCGACCAGGATTAGCCCCAGCGAGAGGCCGATCCATATGCCGATCGCGCCCCAGTGCCAGCGGAAGCAGAGCAGCGCGCCCAACGGCAGGCCCACCACCCAGTAGGCCACGGTGGTGGTGAGCATGGGGGTCTGGGTATCGCCGGCGCCGCGCAGCGCGCCGGTGGCCACCACTTGAAGGCCATCAAAGATCTGGAAGAAGGCGCCCGCCACCAGAAGTGCCGCGCCGACTGCTGCCACCGCGGGATCAGGGGTAAACAAGCGGATCACCTGGACCGGCAGAGTCCACAGCAGCACGGCGCAGGCGCTCATGAAGCCCGCGCCCAAGACCAGACCGGTCCATCCGGCCCGGGCCGCGCCTTGGCCGTCACGGCGGCCGAGCGCCTGTCCCACGCGGACGGCGGTCGCCGAACTGATCCCCAGCGGCACCATGTAGGTGTAGCTGACAACGTTTAGGGCAATCTGGTGCGAGGCCAGCGAAGCCTTGTCCAGCCGTCCAATGAGGGTGGTAGCCAGCGCGAACACGCCGATCTCCGCCAGCATCTGACCCGCCGCCGGCAGGCCTAGCGCCAGGATTTCTCTTAGCCGGGCCAGATCGGGCCGCCAGGGCGCCCGCGCCAGTCCCATCTTGTGGCGCCGTTCGTGGTACAGGATGTAACCGAGCAGCACAAGGGCCAAGTAGGTGCGCGACAGGCAGGTGGCCCACCCAGCGCCTTCCACGCCCAGAGCCGGTGCTCCCCAGTGCCCAAAGATCAGCATCCAGTTGGCCAGTACGTTGACCGCGTTGGCGCTGACCAAGGCAAACATCACCGGGCCAACCAGATTCATGGCCTGCAGATAGCGCCGAAACGCGAAGTAGAGCAATAACGGGAAGGTGCTCCACAACATCGCTTCGAGGTAAGGCACAGCCTGAGCGACGACCGCCGGCTGGACCCCAATGACATCGAGCACCGGCGTGCTCAGCCAGGTGACCGTCACCAGCAGCGGCGTCAAAACCGCCGCGAGGTAGATGGCGTTGGCCAGCGAAAGGTGGCAATCGTCCAGATCGCCGGCCCCGAAGGCCTGAGACACCAGGGTATCCAGGCCCAGAAACAGACCGGCTCCGAAGAAGGCGGCCGCCACAAACATCACACTGCCGATTGAGACGGCGCTGATGGCCAACGCGCCGTCCGGCAAGCGTCCCACCATCATGGTGTCCACGATGCCCATGGTCATCCAGCCCAGTTCGGCAACGATGAGCGGCGTGGCGAGAGCCAGCATGGGCCGGAGTTCCCGGCGCAAAGTTGGGACCAGTTGAAACACGGGGATGAATCATCTAACCACAAAGGCACGAAGGACACCAAGGACGACCGGAGCAGTTTTGGGGATTGATTCCCTTTCTGGGAGAGCGCAGAAGGTCGCGCACCAAGAGACGCTACGGCACGAAACGTGCATAATGAATTCTGGGAGCGTGATGGCCCGCACGGAATCTCCGAACACGGAATTGCAGAGGTCGGCTCTGGTGTTCACCACCGGCTCCGGCGGCAAGCCGGTCACCGAGACGGCCAAGGTGGTCGACGTGAGTTCGAGCGGAGCGCGCTTGAGCTGGGTGCGAACGCTCAAGCAGACCGGCCAGATCGCGGAAGTGGAGTACCGGGGCAAACGAGCCAAGTTCCGGGTGGCCTGGATCGGACAGCCCGGAACCAAGCATGAAGGCCAAGTGGGGGTGGAATTGCTCGAGCCGGGCAAGGACATCTGGGGCCTGCCGCAGCAGGAGGTCGTGCGGCAGGAATCCGTGGCCACCCTGCCCGCGATGGAGCCGAAACGGCCGGGCGCGGTTCCCTTTGCCTCCTCCTGGTCGGGAGCCGACCGGCGCGCCTCCAAGAGATTGAGTTGCAGCGGCGGAGCGGAGTTCCATGAGGCGGGCAACCCGGCGTTGCACACAGCCATGGTCAGCGACATCTGCGTGGGGGGGTGCTACATCGAGACGCGCGTGCCCCTGCCAGTGGAAACCCGTCTGGAACTGACGCTGCGGATCCATGACCTTGAGATTTCCGGAACGGCCGAGGTCCGCATCTGCCATGCCGGCATGGGAATGGGAGTCGCTTTTCGGGAGTTGACCGCGGAGAACCGGCGGCGGCTCGAGGAACTCCTTGAGAAACTGGATGCCACCACGACCCGCCGGACGCCGGCCCCGGCCACCAACGAAGTCAAGGTCAAGGACGGGACTACCCGGGAACTTCTCTTGTTCCTGGTGGACACGCTGAAGGAGAAAGGCCTGTTGACGACAGAGGAGCACGCCAACGCCCTGTCGCGTGCCCGCAAAAAGTTCTCTTAAACACGGTTCAGAACCGCAGCAGGTAGGACATCTTCACGAAGAACACACGCCCGTCCTGGATGAAACTGGAGCGGGTGCGGGAGATTCCGTTGCGGTCCAGGTTTTGTAGGTTCCCGTTGTACCCGACATACAGTGCGGTCCCCGGATTCAACAAGTAAGTGGCCAGGACGTCGGCGTTGAAGCTCTTCGTGGTGGTCTGCGAGGTGTAAGTTGGATTCGCCAGCAGGGTAGTGTACTGCAGAATCAGTCGCAGCGAGAGTTCCCGGGTGAACTGCCAGTTCCATTTGGAGCGGATGATGTGGTTGTTGAAGATGGCGGCGCGGCGCGGGCCGCGGCTGTGCAGACGCTCCATCAAATAGGTGTTGTCGATGCGCAGCGGGCTGATCGGGCGCACGGTGATGGAAGCGTCCGCGCCAGTGTTGCGGGCCAGGAAGGGCGCCTGCCCGGCCGGCGCATCGAAGTTGATGGCCTGCTGACGGCGGAAGCTCGCCTGGAACGAAACTCTCTTGAAGTAACTGGAATTGAACCACGCGCCGCCGGAGCGCTGGCTGAAATCCTGGGCTGCGAATAACGCCGAGAAATCTTCCGGGCGCAAGCGCTCCCGGAAGACGTTCCAGAACAGGCCGAACTCGGTGTTGCCGCGGAGCTCGAACTCCAGATCGAACGACCCTTTCCAATCCAGGCGCGTGCCGCGATGGTCAAAGGTCGCTTCCCACTCGGCTTCCGGCCCCCAGGAGATCAGCCGCTTGCCCTCCGGCCGGAAGCGATAACTGGCCCCTCCGGAAACCTGGCGGATGTCGGTGCGGGGAAGGAATCCGGTCGCGGTGCGAAACCCGGGACTGTAGTCGCTGTAACCGGCGTTGACGTAGAGCTTCCGTCCGCTGCGATAGATCACAGCCTGGTAGGCTGGCCCGGCCAAGTAGGAGCCGTCTTCTTGGCGCGTGGAACTGGCCAAGGCTTGACCAGAGAAAACCCAGTTCTTGTTGATCTTCCAGCGGGTATCGACGCCGCCCACGCGGTTGAAGCTGCCGAAGAACTCCCGGTCGGCGTAGATCACCCCGACGGTGGACTGCTTGCCCCACTCGCGATTACCGCGTGCGATGAAGAACCGCGCCCGCTCGCCGAAGGCCGGATCGCTTTCTGGCACACTGTCACCGGGACCACGATCGTCGGCCAGCAAGGCGCCCACCGCCCAGCGTCCGACCTTGCCGGTCAAGCGCGCGCCAAACTGCGGATCGCCGATGCGCCGGGAGAAGAACAGGTTCACCGGAGTCTGAAAGAACCCGGCATTTTCGATGAAGAACGGCCGCTTCTCAGGAAAGAACACCTCGAACCGCCGGTTCACCACCACCTGCGGCTCGTCCGATTCCACCTGGCTGAAGTCGGGATTGAGCGCCAAGTCCACGGTGAGCGCGTCCCGTAGCACGATCTTGCCGTCCACACCGATCCGCGTGTCGTTGAAGGTCTTGAACCGCGGAACATCGCCGGCGGTATCCCGCAATCGTCCTGAAGAAAAAACGCCGTAGGGGATCAGTTGCATGTTGCGGCCCGGCGAGATGCGTTCCAGACCTTCGAGCTGGGCCAGTTGCTGCGCGAATCCTTCCACCTTCCGAGTGATGTAGGGCCAGAAAGCCTGCTCGCTGTTCCGGGAGATGATGCGAAGCAGGCCAAAGCCCCAGGTCTGCTGTCCCGACGAGTGGAAGCGCAGGCTCTTGAAGGGGATCGACATCCAGACCACGTAGCCCTGCGCGGTGATCTTTCCCTGCGTGTACCAGAGGGTGTCGAAGCTGAAGTCGTCCCCTTGGCCCTCGGTGGAGATGGCGTCGCCCTGGACCCCAAGGGGAGTCACGAAAAACTCGTAAGCATGCTGGCGGTCGTGAAAGGTATCCAGAAAGACGCCGACGACGTCGTCCTCGAAGAGATCCTCGCGGCGGCCCAGCCGGGCGCGGATCTTGCCCGGCTCGGAGTCGAAACAGACGAAGATCACATAGAGGCTCTTGGCGTCGTAGCCGAGATAGGCCTCGGTCTTTTGGCTGACGGGCTTGCCGTCACCGGGTTCCCGCTGGAGGAAACCTTCGATCTTGGCCATGCGGCCGGCCCAAGCCGCGCTGGGTTGCATCTCTAGAAAATCCGCGAGTGCGGGAGCACTGTCGACTCGGGGAATTTTGATGACCGGCGGGTCGGCTGCCTGCGCCGCCAAGGCGGCGAGGAGCATCAGGCTGGGTGGGGCAATGCGTCGAAGCAATGACCCTCTCTACGGCTGGCCACCCCTCCGGGTTTCGTCTTGTTCGCCGGGAAGGGCTCGTCCCAGCGCGTAAACCACGCTGTTGAGTTCCTCGCGAATCTGGACGATCTCAGCGGACAGAGTCTCCATCCGCTGGATCACCTCCACGAATCGGTTGCGCATCCAGCGGACTTGCTCCTCGGTCAACTCGGGCATGGGAAACTCACCCGGCCAGAGCAGTAAAGAAGCGAGCTACCGTCTCGGCGCCCTTGTAGAAGTTCGACAGATTGAACTTCTCATTGGGAGCATGCAGATTGTCGTCGGGCAGGCCGAAGCCCATCATTACGTTGGGAGCTTTCAGGTGCTCGTGGAACAGCGCCACCACGGGAATGGATCCGCCGGAACGCACATAGACCGTCTTCTTGCCAAAAACTCTGGCGAAGACGTCCGCGGCGGTGGACATGACCTTGTTGTTCGTGTCCAGCAGCAACGGCGGGGCGCCGTGGATCGGCTTGACCTGCACTTCCACGTTCTTCGGGGCCAGCGCCTTCACCTGCTTCACCAGCATCTTCAAGACTTCGTCGGGCCTTTGGTTGGGGACCAACCGGATGCTGACCTTGGCGGTAGCCTTGGCCGGAATCACGGTCTTGGCGCCGGGGGCCACGTAGCCGCCCGCAATGCCGTGCACTTCCAGCGTCGGCAGCGCCCACATACGCTCCAGTTCTTTGCCCTTGGCCAGGAACCCGCGCGCGCCGATTTCCTCCTTCAGCAGCTTCTTGGCGCTGAACGGCAACCGCTTCCAGGACGCCCGCTCCGCGGCGTTGGGAGCCACCACCCGATTGTAGATGCCGGGGATCAGGATCTTGCCGTCGGGACGCTTGAGCTTGGCCAGAATCCATGCCAGCGCGTAGTGCGGATTGGGCGCCACGCCGCCGTACATGCCGGAATGCAGGTCGTGCGCCGCGCCTCGTACTTCGATCTCCGCGTAAATGATCCCGCGCAATCCGATGCACAGGGTGGGCAGATTGGGAGCGAACAGCTCTGTGTCGGTCACCAGCACGGCATCGGCCTTCAGCTTGGCGGTGTTCTTTGGTACGAAGGCTTCGATGTGCTCGCCCCCGGTCTCTTCTTCGCCTTCCATGATGAACTTCAAGTTCACCGGCAGCGTGCCCGTGGTCTTTTCCAGGGCTTCGACGGCCTTAAGCTGCAACATCACCTGGCCCTTGTCGTCGGCGGAGCCGCGAGCGTAGAGGTTCCCGTTCCGGACCTCAGGTTCAAAGGGCGGCGATAGCCACTCATTGAGCGGGTCAGGCGGCTGCACGTCGTAATGGCCGTAGCACAGCACGGTGGGAGCGGTCTTGGACACCGTCTTTTCGGCGTAGACCAGCGGATGTCCGGAGTTCTCGATTAACTCCACCTGGTCCATACCCAAGTTGCGGAATTGACCCACCAGGTACTGCGCGCCGCGCCGCACTTCGTTCTTGTGATCCGGCTGGGTGCTGATGCTGGGGATGCGCAGGAACTCCTTAAGCTCCTCCAGCCAGCGGTCGCGGTTCTTATCGATGTATGACGTCAAAGCGTCCATGGTTTGGCTTGCTCCCCCTTGAGATAGAAGACTTTAAGTATGCCCCGTGCCTTAGTATACATACTTTGGGTTTTAGTACTACCATATGGTACTACCTCCGACGAACCGGGCTCGTCGTGGGCGGCGGACGCTTCCAAAGTTGGTCCCGGCACGATGCCAGGTCGTTGGTGGCCGATGCCAGGTTCCTCTCCATATAGCGGGCTAAGTCCACCACATAACCCTGCAGACGGCCGCGGGCGTCCAAGAAAACGTCGGTGCCCTGATCAAGCGGGACCACCGCAGTGGGCTGAAAGCGCTCCGCGCCGCGAGCCAACGAGTCCACATTGCCCTCGATGTGTTGCATCGAAAGTAACGCATCAACGGCCAGCGCCAGGCTTTCCGGCTTCCGCGCCAGACGGTCCAGGGCGTCGGCGACATCCAGGACGCGCTGCCGCGTCGAGAGCAGGAGCGGTGAATACTCGCCCTTCCAATGGTCGGTGTTTAGTTGGGCGAGCGCCTCGATCAGGCTGCGCGTGTCTTGATGGATCTTGACTACCACCGGCTTGGCTTCCCAGGGCTGCAGGATCCCTTCCTGCCTGGCGGGCGCCTGACCCGCCAGCAATGCCAGCAACAACAACGCCGAGCAGTTCATGCTTCTACGATATCGCAGGTCGGAGGGGACTTAAGGCGAAGTGCGGCACTTGACCACCAGATAACGCAACGGACTAGGTCCGGTATTGCTGAGTGCGAACTCGGCGCCGGCACGCGCCAGGATCGCGTCGCCCGGACCCACGTCGCGCGACTGGCCGTCGATGCGGAAA
>CAYPHP010000186.1:0-7203 GCA_964410045.1 uncultured Acidobacteriota bacterium
CGCCGTCTATGCAGTGGCCGGAATGTTGACCGGATTGGCGTCCATGATCGAAGCCTCGCGCCTGATGACTGGACAGCCTACCGCGGGTGAGGGCTACGAACTTCGCACCATTGCCGCGGTAGTGATTGGCGGCGGTAGCTTACATGGAGGCGAGGGCAGCGTCGCCGGCACACTCATCGGCGCTTTCATCATGGGATTGCTCAGCAACGGCGCGAATTTGCTGGGCGTTTCTCCCTTTTGGCAGCAAGTGCTGATCGGGTCAGTGATTATCGCCGCGGTCAGCCTCGATGAGTGGCGTAAGAGACGCTGAGAGCACGAAAACACACCACCACGCCGGACTCAGAGAGCCAAAATTGCCAACAGAATTAGCAGCTTCCCGCTCTATAGACCCGGCCCATTTTTGTGGACACACCTCTCCCTCGGCCCCTAAGGGCAAGGATTCGCCACCAAAGTTGGCAGGTCGAAAAACCCCGACCCGAGGGTTAGGCCGCCGCGCTTTCCTTCGGCGGACGGCCTGGACCGCGACGGCCCGGCGGACGGCCCGGACCGCGACGCCGGCCAAAACCACGGCGCCGGCGTAGCTTGACACTCAATGGAAGAGGCGGCCGCCCCGGCCCACGCCGGCGTCCGCGCATCTGTAGTCGTTCCAAAGCATCAATGGCCCGGTCCAACTCTTCACGCTCACTCAAAAGTTCTTTCAGGATCTTCGTAAGAGTCATACAGCCTAAATCTATGCCTACATCGAACCCGTGTCAAACACGATTTAACGTGACGTTCAGCTTTCCAATAGGGAATTATCGGAGATAATCAGTCAAGTGTCGACGATGGACACAGGACGACTAGAACTAGAGTGGGCGCCAGGCCGGAGCGTAAGCGCCGGTTGGCATCGGCTACCGGACCAGGGTCCCAGGACTGGACTGGTTCTGGCGCACGGCGCCGGAGGAAATCTCGAAACACCGGCCCTGGTCCAGACCGCGACCGGTCTCGCGAGTCGAGGATTTCCGGTGCTGCGCTTCAATTTTCCCTACCGCCAGGCGAATCGCCGGTTGCCTGACCCTGCGGCAACCCTAGAACAATGCTACCGGGCAGTTGCGGCGCAGGCCCTTACCTTGTTTGGCGAGGCTCCGCTGGCTCTGGGCGGGCGGTCCATGGGTGGACGGATCGCCTCGCAAATTGCGACGGATTCTCCACCACAAGGTCTCGCAGGATTAGTATTTCTAGCCTACCCGCTCCATCCTCCAGGCCGTCCGGAGCGGTTGCGGGACGCCCATCTCGGCCGCATCACCGTCCCGATGCTGTTCGTGTCGGGAACCAAGGATACGTTTGCCCGTCGGGACCTACTGGAGGCTACGCTCGCCCGCTTGCCACTGGCCCGCGTCCACTGGCTTGAAGACGCCGATCACTCCTTAAAGATTCCCCGCAGGCCGGCTGCTGAAGTCAACCAAGCCGTGGTTGAGCAAGTCGCGAGCTTCCTGAGCTCCCTGTAGCTTCAAAGCCGTTACCAGCCGCCTCGGGCTGCATCTCTCGCTATGAACGGGAGATACAGCCATTGCGACACTTTCTTGCCATTCTACTGGTGATCGGGGCCGAGGCTCAGAGCCCCCTTTCTCTTCCCGAAGCCGTCCGGCTGGCCTTGGAGAACAATCCGGCGATGCACGTTGCCTCTGCCGGCCAGGACCAAGCCAAAGCCAAGCAAACCGAAGCCCGCGCCGGTTACCTGCCCCGGCTGGACTACATGGAGTCGGTCGAGCGCGGGAATAACCCCGTTTATGTCTTTGGCTCGCTGCTGACCCAGCATCAGTTCACCGCCCGAAACTTCGATCTCGGCCTGCTGAACCGCCCGGATGCCTTGACCAATTTCCGCAGCGCGCTCCTGGTGGAGCAATCGGTCTATGACGCCGGACAAACCCGACTGGGCGTGCAAGCCGCCGGTCTGGGCCGTCGATTGGCGGAGCAGCAGGCGCGGCGCACGTCAGCAGAATTGACCCTGGCGGTAACGCAATCCTATTTCGGGGCGGTCTTGGCGGCCGCCAGCCTGCGGACCAGCGAGGAAGCCCTGGCCACGGCTCGGGCCGATCTCAGCACCGCCGAGAGTCGCCGGGACGCCGGCGTAACCACCGAGGCCGACGTCCTGGCCTTCCGCGTCCATGTGGCCGAGAGGATGGAGCAGCGGATCCGCGCGGCCAATCAAGTGGCGCTGGCTCAGGCGACCTTGAATGATCTGCTCGGCAAGCCTCTGGATACGGCGTGGACCTTGCCAGCCGACTTCGGTCCGGCCGCGCCCTCAGCCACCAGTCTTGCGGACTACGAAGCCGAGTCGACCGCGCGGCCGGAGGGGCTGCAAGCCGACCTGTCGCGTGACCTGTCGGCGACGCAACGCCGCCAGGCCTCCGCTTCCTACCTTCCACAGATCGGCTTCCGCGGCGGCTTTGAGGTCGATCGCCAGGCGTTCGGCTCGCGAGGCGGGAGCAACTGGATGGCCGGAGTGACCCTGCGCCTGAACTTGTTTAAGGGCGGCGCGGACCGCGCCCGAGTGGCCGGGGCCGAGGCCGCTCAGCGGCGTTCTGAAGCCGAACGGACACGAGTTCATTCCGCGTTGAAGCTCGAGACACGGCGGGCCTTCCTCGATCTGCAAGCCGCGGCGCAACGCGTTACGGTAGCCGCAGCCATCGTCGAGCAGGCCACGGAAAGCCATCGCATCGTCAAGGACCGCTATCAGGCTGGGCTAAGCAACGCGACCGAGTTGCTCCGCGCGGAAACTGCCTTGCTGGCGGCACGCACCCAGCGTCTGGCGGCGCTTCACGACCAGCGGGTCGCGGCCGCCCGGCTGGAATTCTCCGCTGGACGGTTAACTCCAGATTCTGAGGTCTTGAAATGAAGGTTCACCACAGAGGCACAGAGAACACAGAGAAGCTCCTCACGGTCGTTGCGATCCTATTGTTGGCTGGTTGTTCAAAGGGCGAAGGACCGGCTCCGCAGGCGGCCTCAACACCCTCGAAGGGGCCAACCGAAGTCGTGCGAATCGCGCCGGTAGACCAGATTTACGAAGCGGCCGGTACGGTTCGGGCGCGGAATGTAGCGATTCTGTCGGCCCGGGTGCCGGGTTCCATCACCGCGGTCCGGGTCAAAGCCGGTGACCGCGTCTCCCGAGGCCAAGTGCTGCTGACCCTGGAGAGCGCCGAGTTGGACGCTCAAGTCAGCCGGGCGCAAGCCGGACTGGCGGTGGCTCAGGGTGGAATTACCGAGTCCGAGCGTGACGTGGCGGCGGCCGAAGCGAATGCGCGGCTCGCTGCCGCAACCTACTCCCGCTATCGGGATTTGCAGGCCAAGAAGTCTATTTCGCCGCAGGAGTTCGATGAGGTGGAAGCCCGCCAGCGGACAGCGCAAGCCCAACTGGAAATGAGCCGGGCGCGCCGCCAGCAGGCTCTCGCACGCCTGGAGCAGGCGCAGGCCGAAGGCCGCGCCACCCGCACGGTCCACTCCTACGCTTCCATCGCCGCACCGTTTGCCGGCGTGGTCAGCGAACGCAAGGCCGATCCAGGCACCGTGGCCTGGCCGGGTATGCCGCTGCTGACCGTAGAGGAAGACGACCAGTTTCGTCTCGAGGTTGAGTTGGCCGAATCGAAAGCCTCCGCAGTGCGGATCGGCGACAGCGCTCGTATCAGCCTGGATTCGCAAGCCGCGGAGTTCGTAGCGCGCGTCAGCGAGATAGAGCCCGCCTCCGACCCGCTGAGCCGGACGGTCCTGGTGAAGCTGGCTCTGCCCAAGGCTTCCGGGTTGCGCAGCGGCGCATACGGGCGCGCCCGATTCACGCTCGGACGCCGCGACGCGCTCACCGTACCGGCCAGCGCTGTCGAGCGTCGCGGGCAATTGGCATCCGTGATGGTGGAAGAAGGTGGTGCATTACGTCGCCGTCTGATCACAACTGGCGTGGAAACTAGCGGCCGCGTGGAAGTGCTCTCCGGCCTGACTGCCGGTGAGAAAGTGGCGGTGCGCCCGTGAAGCTGGGTATCTCCGGACGCATCGCACAAGCTTTCCTGAACTCCAAGCTGACCCCGCTCTTTGTCACGGCGTTCCTGTTGCTCGGGGCTTTCGCAGTGATCCGTCTGCCGCGTGAGGAAGAGCCGCAAATCATCGTCCCGATGATCGACGTGTTTGTGGCCATGCCCGGAGCGACCGCCAAGGAAGTGGAAGAGCGCGTCACGCGCCCGATGGAGAAGCTGATCAAGGAGATTCCCGGCGTCGAGTACATCTATTCAACTTCGAGTCCGGGAATGTCCATGGCCGTAGTCCGCTTCTACGTGGGCGAGGACGAAGAAAAGAGCATCGTGCGGCTGAACCAGAAGATGGCCGCCAACTTCGACCTAATCCCGCCGGGCGCGTCCCATCCTCTGATCAAGCCCCGCTCGATTGACGACGTGCCCATCCTGGCGCTGACGCTGTGGAGCGAGCGCTACGGCGACGATCAACTGCGCCAGGTTGCCGCGCAGCTTACCGACGCTATCAAGGAAGTGGACGATGTTTCGGCCGTCAGCATCATCGGCGGCCGTCGCCGCGCCCTACGCGTGACCCTGGACGCGCTGCGTCTCTCGGCCTACGGCCTGTCTCCGGGTCAGGTAGCCAAGGCGCTCGAAGCCGCCAGCAGCCGCCTGCCGGCGGGCAGCTCTGCCAGCGGCAATCGCGAGTTTCTCCTCGAAGCCGGATCGCTGCTGGGATCGGCCGACGAGATCCGCCGAGTAGTGGCCGGCGTGCATCAAGGACGCCCAGTGTTCGTCGCCGACGTAGCGGCCGTCGAAGACGGCGGCGAAGAACCGTCCCAATACGTGGACTTCTGGGAGAAGCAAGGCAACCCCAAGCCGGCGGTGACCCTGGCCGTTTCCAAGCGCAAGGGCACCAACGCCATCACCATTGCCGAACGGGTCCTCGAAAAAGTGGAAGCGGTCCGCAAAGCCAGCCTGCCTGACGACCTGCACATCACTACTACGCGGCACTACGGCGAGACGGCGGCGGAGAAATCGAATGAACTGCTGTTCCACATGGCCCTGGCGGTGCTCTCGGTCTCCGCGTTGATCTGGTTTGTGCTGGGACGCCGCGAGTCCGGCGTTGTGCTGGTGGCCATCCCGGTGACCCTGGCGCTGACGCTCGCGGTCTTCTACCTGTACGGTTACACGCTGAATCGCATTACCCTCTTCGCGCTGATCTTCTCCATCGGCATCCTGGTGGACGATGCGATTGTGGTGGTCGAGAACATGGTCCGGCACGCACGGCTGCCCGAAAACCGCGGTCGTTCCCTGGCCGAGGTGGCCGCAGTGGCAGTGGATGAGGTCGGCAACCCCACGATTCTGGCGACGCTGACCACCATCGCGGCGATCCTGCCGATGGCCTTTGTCGGCGGCCTGATGGGGCCTTACATGCGCCCCATTCCGGTCGGGGCCACGGCGGCGATGGTTTTCTCTCTGATCGTGGCCTTCATGGTTACGCCCTGGGCGGCCATCCGACTGCTCAAGCCCTCCGGACACGGTGAGCACGGCGAGCAGGAAGACTACCTGACCCGGCTCTATCGCCGGGTAATGAACCCGCTGATCCACAACCCCGGCCGCCGTGCTCTTTTCCTCGTCGGCGTCGTCGTGTTGTTGCTGGCGTCGTGCTCGCTCGTTGCCCTTCGCATGGTCCGCGTGAAGATGCTGCCGTTCGACAACAAGAGCGAATTCCAGGTGGTCGTGGACATGCCGGAAGGGACCACTCTCGAGGAGACTGCGCGGGTGACTCACGCTCTGGCGGTCGTGACCCAGCGCCAGAAGGAAGTCGTGAATCTCCAGACCTACGTGGGGACGGCCGCGCCTTACAACTTCAACGGGCTGGTCCGGCACTACTACCTGCGCCGCGGACCGAACGTGGCGGACATCCAGGTAAACCTGGTGGACAAGGGCGATCGCGACTTGCAGAGTCACGACATCGCCAAGCGCGTGCGCACTGAACTCGCTCCCGTGGCGGCGCGTTTCGGAGCCCGGATCAAGGTGGCCGAAGTGCCGCCCGGACCGCCGGTACTTCAAACACTGGTAGCTGAGATCTACGGTCCCGATGACCATGGGCGTATGGAACTGGCGCGCAACATCCGTGACGTGCTGGAAAAAACGCCAGGCGTGGTGGACGTGGATTGGTACGTCGAGGACGAACAGCCGAAGCGCCGAATGGTCCTAGACCATGAGAAAGCCGCGCGGCACGGGATCTCCGAAGCCGACCTGGCGCGTACAGTGGCGTTGGTGTCATCGGGCCAGGACGTCGGCCTCCTCCACAGCGCTGAGGCCAAGGAGGACGTGCCCGTACAGGTCCGCTTGGACCGCGCTACGCGCTCCGATCCCGAGCGCCTGGCCGCAATCAAGCTGGCCGGCGTGAGCCTTTCGGAACTGGTCCGCACGGAAACCGTGGTCCAAGACCGATCGATCTACCACAAGAACTTGATGCCCGTGGTCTACGTGACCGCCGACGTGGCCGGAGCCATCGAGAGCCCGGTGTATGCAATCCAGGAACTCGGAGGCAAGATTGACCGTCTGACCCCGCCGGGCGGCGGAGCCTACCGCATCGAGCAGTACACCGCGCGCCAGCCGTTCCTTACCGAGCAGTACAGCATGAAGTGGGACGGCGAGTGGCACATCACCTACGAAGTCTTCCGCGATCTGGGCCTGGCCTTCGCCGCAGTGTTGGTCCTGATCTACATCTTAGTCGTGGGCTGGTTCCAGTCCTTCCGGACTCCGCTGGTAATCATGGTGGCGATTCCCTTCTCCCTGGTGGGGATCCTCCCGGCGCATGGTCTGCTTGGCGCGTTCTTCACCGCCACATCGATGATCGGGTTTATCGCTGGGGCCGGGATCGTGGTGCGCAATTCCATCATCCTTGTGGACTTCATCGAGTTGCGCTTGGCGCAAGGCCAGCCGCTGGACCAAGCGGTTGTGGAAGCCGGAGCCGTGCGCTTTCGGCCCATGCTGCTGACCGCGATGGCCGTGGTGGTGGGCGCCGCCGTGATCCTTGCTGATCCCATTTTTCAGGGACTGGCGATCTCCCTGATGGCCGGTGAGATTGCTTCTCTGTTCTTGTCGCGAATGACTGTTCCGGTCCTTTACTACATGGTCCGGAGCCGAAAGGAGACTGTATGACTGTGGAACGCTGGCTGCGTCTGATTGCCGGGATTTTCATCCTGCTGAG
>CAYPHP010000187.1:0-7122 GCA_964410045.1 uncultured Acidobacteriota bacterium
TGATCATCCCCATGATGATGAAGGTGGATTTTGCCGCCATCCGCGATGTCGGCAAGCGGCCGCGCGGTCTGCTGGTCACGCTATTTGTCAACTGGCTGGTGAAGCCCTTTTCAATGGCCTTCCTGGCCTGGCTGTTCTTCCGCTACGTCTTCGCAGCATGGATCACCGCCGCGGAAGCGGATCAATACATCGCCGGAGCAATCATTCTGGCAGCGGCGCCCTGCACAGCGATGGTCTTCGTGTGGAGTTATCTCACCGACGGCGATCCGGCCTACACCCTGGTGCAGGTCTCGGTCAACGACCTGATCATGCTGGTGCTGTTCGCGCCGATCGTTCGCTTCCTGGTGGCCGGCGCCTCCTCCCTGGACGTGCCCTTCCGCGTGTTGCTCTATTCGGTGGGCATCTTCATCGTGATTCCGCTCGTCGCCGGAGTGATGTTGCGGCACTGGTTCATCAGCCGCCACGGGCGGGAATGGTTTGAGCAGGACCTTCTCCCGCGGTTTGCACCGGTGAGCATCACCGCGCTGCTGGCCACGCTGGTTCTGATCTTTGGATTCCAGGCCGATAACATCACCGGCAAGTTCCTGCACGTCCTGCTGATCGCCGTCCCCATCACCATCCAGGTCTACTTCAACTCATCGCTGACTTATGGACTGATGCGGATTCTCCGGGTACCGTACGCAGTGGCCGCCCCGGGGGCCCTGATCGGAGCCAGCAACTTCTTCGAGCTAGCCGTAGCCACGGCCATCGCGCTGTTTGGCCCGGGTTCCGGGGCCGCCCTGGCCACGGTGGTCGGCGTCCTGATCGAAGTGCCGGTGATGCTCTCGGTCTGTTCGGTCTGCAACCGGACGCGGCATTGGTTCCCGGCCCATCCTGCCGCGTAAGCCGCGCGGTTTCCCACGCGCAAGTGCGAGAACTCCCCCACCCGGATCCGCTCTGTTCAAGAAAACACAGGGCTTAGGCTTTGGCACGGTCCATGCATGTATACGCATGGATATGAGACAGATGGAAAGCTACTTCCGGGCCCTTGCAGATGCGAGCAGGATCCGCATCATCAACCTTTTGTTACGCGGCGAGCTTTGCGGTTGCGATATCCAGCGCGTCCTGGACACCTCGCAACCCAACGTCTCCCGGCATCTCAATTATCTGAAGCATGCCGGAATGGTCACGGATCGCCGGGAGGGTCCGCGGGTCTACTACCGGCTGGTTCAGCCGGCTCCTGTGGCGCTCGATACCCTATTCGGCTGCCTACACAACATCTTCGCCACCGAGGAAGGCCTGCGCCAAGACCTGCAACGCCTGGATGCCGCGATTCGCGACGGCGCCTGCGCTTCATTCAGCCCCTCAGAGGAGAGCCAACCATGCCGGACACCCCTATCCTGATTGAAATCTTCGATCCGCCGATGTGTTGTTCCAGCGGCCTCTGCGGCCCAGCGGTGGACCCGGTCCTGCTGAAGATCCAGCATGCGATCATCCGCATCCAGAGGGAGTCCGGAGGACGGGTGCGGGTCGAGCGCCGGCAGTTGTCCCAGGACCCAGGCTGTTTTCTGCAAAACCCAGCGGTGATGAGCCTGGTGACCAAGGGCGGCACCGGCGTGCTGCCCGTCACCACCGTGAACCGGGAAGTGAAAAAGACCAACGCATACCCCACTTTCGAGGAGCTGGAGCAGTGGACGGAAATCGCGAGGGCCGCATGAACGAGCATAGGTTCCTGTTCTTTTCCGGCAAAGGCGGCGTCGGCAAGACGTCTATGGCGGCGGCCACCGCGGTTGCGGAAGCAGACCATGGACGCCGAACGCTGATCGTCACCACCGACCCAGCCTCCAACCTGGCCGACGTATTCGAGACCGAGATCGGCCACCGCGTCACCGCCATTCCCGGCGTCACCAATCTCTGGGCCATGGAGATTGATCCCGACCAAGCCACCGCCGAATACAAGGAGCGCATCCTGGGGCCTTTGCGGTCGGCCTTCCCGGCGACCGTGATGGCGGTGGTGGAAGAACAGTTTGACGGGCCGTGCACCTCGGAGATCGCCGCCTTTGACCGCTTTGTCCGCTTCATGGACGAAGGCGGATACGACCGCTTGATCTTCGACACGGCGCCCACCGGCCACACCATCCGCCTGCTGGAACTGCCGGTGAACTGGAGCGAGTTCATCGACCTGAGCGCCAAAGGCAGCGGGCAAACCTGCATGGGTCCGGTGCAGGCGATCCAGGAATCCAAGTCGCTGTACGACCGGGCGATAGCCCGGCTGCGCGACCCGGAATGGACGCGCTTCGTATTCGTGCTCCAGCCCGATTCGCTGGCCCTCGCGGAAACTCAGCGGGCAGTGAAGGAGATCGAACAGTTGGGCGTGCGTTCTCTGGAGTTGATCGTCAACGGGATGCTCCCCGAAGAGGCGTGTGTCGACGCGTTTTTCCGTGCCCGTTGGGAGACGCAGCAACGCTACATGCGCGACATCGAGAAGCAATTTCCGTTTGCCATCCGGCGGATGCGTTTGCGCGAGGAGGAAATCAAGGGTATCACCTCCTTGCGGGAGACCGGCCGGGAACTGATGGAGAAGGAGCCCCATGGACAGCCAGCCTGATCGCTTATTGCTTCCTGGCAATGGGCCGCGCGCGATATTCGTTGCCGGCAAGGGAGGCGTGGGGAAGACAACGGTCTCGTGCGCCATCGCCTTGCGATTGGCGGAATGCGGCTACCGGACGCTGCTGGTGACCACCGATCCCGCCGCGCACACCGGCAATGTCTTCCAGCAGCCGGTCACGGATCACATCCGGCCGGTCGCGTCGGTCGCCGGCCTGTGGGTGGTCCGTGTGGATCCCAAGGCCGCGACTGAAGAATACAAGCGCACGACCCTGGAGGAGGCCCGGCCGCGTTACGCCCCGGAGATGCTGGCGGCTCTGGCGGAAGAATTGGAATCGCCGTGCACCGAGGAACTGGCCGCCTTCGACAAGTTCTCGCGCTTCCTGACGGACGAGAGCTTCGACGTCACCGTCTTTGATACCGCTCCCACAGGGCATACTCTGCGTCTGCTGCAGCTGCCTTTCGACTATTCCCAGCAAGTGGGTCTGATGGTCGCCGCGGGACAGGAATCCGTAGGGCTCAAGGAAAAGACGCGGGCGCGCTTCGAGCGCATGATCGCCAAGCTCCAGGACCCGAACCGGACCACGTTTGTGCTGGTGGCTTATCCGGAGTCGACGCCCATAGTCGAGGCGCATCGCGCCGCGGTGGATCTCCAGAAAGCCGGAATCTACACGCAGCTTCTGGTGGCCAATCAGATCCTGCCCGAGGAGCGCTGCACGCATCCCTTCTTCCAAAAGCGCCGGGGCATGCAGATGCGCCGCCTCGCGGAGATGGAAGCGATGTTCCATCTGCCCATCTTGCAGATGCCTTTGTTCGAAGGCGAAGTTGTGGGTTTGACTAGGGTGCGCCAAGCCGCGCTGGCCCTGCTTCCGGAGTGCGGCTGCGCGCTGGACGTGGAAAGCCCGTTATTTCAGGAGGTCTAGAAAGTCATGAAAGAAAAGCTGGCGTTCATTGGAGCCGGGTCGATTACCGAAGCCTGGCTGGAAGGATTCCTGGCGAAGGGCATCAAGCCCGAACAGATGATGGCCTGCGATCCGCGCCAGGAGCGATTGCAGGAGATTGCCTCGCGCTGGAAGCTGCGCACCAGCGCGGTGAACCGGGACGGCGCGGAGTTCGCGCACTTCGTGATCCTGGCCACCCCGCCGCCACTGACTCTCCCGGTGTTGAATGAGATTCGTCCCGCGCTGCAGGAGCGGCAGGTGGTCATCTCCCTGGCTGCCGGCGTGTCCCTGGCGGCGCTGGAACAGGCGGCCGGGAATACTCCGGCGTTGCGGGTCATGCCCAACATCGCTTCGCTGGTCGGGGAAGGCATGAACCTGGTGTGCTTCGGTCAATCGGTTTCAGCGGCCACCCGCAGGCGCGTGGAACAGATGCTCGATCTGTTGGGACGCCGGCTGGAAGTCGGCGACGCGCAGATGGAAGACTGGGCGGCGCTCTGCGCCGTCGGGCCAACCTACCTGTTGCCGGTGATCCAGGGCTTGTACCTCGCCGCGGTGACTCGCGGCTTGCCGCCGGGTCCGGCATTGCAAGCGGCCGGCCAGATGGTGGTAGGGACGGCCCGCCTGGCCGTCGAGGGCAACCGAACCATCCCGCAACTTGAACGTATGATCGGCCTCCACACCCTGCAGGAAGACGAGGCTCAGCGCCTTTTTGGCGAAGCCTATGACCGCGCGGTGGACCGTTTGCATGACCTGCGCCGCAAACTCGCCGCGTGATGCGCTCAGGGTTTTCTGGGCTTCACTGGTCCTCGTGGCCGGCGTGCTGCTGGCCGCCGACACGACGCCTCAAGCCCGGATCAGGCGCATCGAGGACTCGCTACTCGCCCCCTGTTGCTTCTCCGAGCCGGTCTCCAAGCATCGCAGCGAGGTGGCCCAGAAAATGAGAAAAGAAATCTCCGGCTGGGTCGCCGAAGGGAAATCCGATCAGGAAATTCTGGCCACCTACAAGCGGCTTTACGGAGCCCGCGTGCTGATCGAGCCCGAGGGCGCGCTGCGGTGGTGGGTCTACACCGTCCCGACACTCGTCGCCGCACTGGGACTCGTACTGACGGTGATCGTGCTGCGCAGATGGCGGTCCAGGACCGATCACGCCACCGCTGTGTAACCTGCCGAGTCTTTGAACAGCAGATTCACCCGTTCTTGATTTTCCCTTAAAAGAGCCCTCGTAGACTCTCCTCTGAACGGGGAGGAAGCAAACCATGTCTACGAAACTGAGCGTGTTGGTCTATCTGTTCGCTCTTCCGCTCTTGGCGCAGGTGGACCAAGGACGGCTCTCGGGTACCGTGAAGGATCAAAGCAACGCCATCTTTCCGGGAGCCGCCGTGACTGTGAAGAACGAGCGCACGGGAGAGGAGCGCGCCACCACGACCAACGACCTGGGCAGCTACCTGATTGCCGGCCTGAAACCGTCGGCGTATACGGTCCGCGCCGTCGCCCCGGGATTTGCCGTCACGGAGACCCGAAACGTGCAAGTGGGCGTGGGGCAGGAAGCAAAGGTGGATCTGCTGCTCCGTCCCCAGGACGTCAATCAGTCCATCAACGTGGTGGCCATGGAAGAAGCCGCGCTGGACACCAGCTCGGCGCGTATCGGCGTCAACGTCACCAGCAACGAGGTGGCCCACCTTCCACTCAACGGCCGCCAGATCTCCCAACTTTACCTGCTGGCGCCCGGCGCGGTGAACAACGGAAGCGGAACCTACGACAACATCCGCTTCAGCGGGCGGTCAAATCAGCAGAACATCGTGCGTTTCGACGGCATCGAAGGGACTTCCATAGTGGATTCCTCTCCCGGCAACCTGAACGGCGAGTCGTCCTCCTCGTTCCGGCTGCAGGCCAGCATGGAGAACGTGCAGGAGTTCCGAGTGGAGTCCAACAACTACCCGGCAGAATATGGAACTGGAACGGGCGGTCAGATCAGCGTGATCACCAAATCCGGCTCCAACCAGTTCCACGGGTCGCTGTTCGAGTACCTCCGCAACGACGCCATGGACGCCCGGAACTTCTTTACCAAGGGCGGGACCCCGCCGTTGCGGATGAACCAGTTCGGCGGCTCGCTGGGCGGGCCGATCATCAGGGACAGGTTCTTCTTCTTTGGCAGCTACGAAGGGCTGCGACAAGGAGTGGGCGTGAACCTGATCGAGAGCGTACCCAGCGCTTCCGCACGGGCACGAGCCGTGGCGTCCATCCAGCCGCTGCTGGCGGCTTATCCGCTGGGGACAACTCCCACCAGCAATCCGGATCTGGATGCGGCCTTCCTGAACAAGGCATCTACCATCAGCGAGGACGCCGGCAGCCTGCGCCTCGACTACAGGTTCAATGACAAGTATTCGCTGAACGCACGCTACTTCCGGGATCAAGGCAACTCGATCAGCCCGATCGGGGTCACCGGCAACGCTGTCCACATCACCGCCGTGCCTCAGAACGCGGTGGTGGCTCTACAACAGATCGTCAGTTCGCAAATGATCAATGAAACCAAGGTCGGCATCAACGCCGTCAAGACGCGCACCAGCGGCCAGGCGCCTGCGGTGCCCGGCGTGGATGTCGCGGCGATCAGCGTGCAAATCGGAGGGCAGGTGGCTCTGTCAGGCATCGCTGGCCAAACGGCCTCCGCGGGCATTGCCACGCCCGGCGGCTTGACCCGCGCCAACAGCGCTTTCAACGGACGAGGCCAGCCTTACACGAATTACTCGCTGTCATTCATCGACAGCCTGAGCTGGAATCGCGGGAATCATTCCATGAAGTTCGGAGTCGAAGTCCGGCCGTTGCGCATCTACACCGATCGGCAGGGCGGAACCACCTACAGCTTCTCGAACCTCAGCGACTTCCTGGCCAACCGGCCGTTCTCCATCCAGTTTCTGGGCGACGTCAGCGCCCCCAGCCCGTTCAACGGCGGGGCCACCGGCATCCGTCTGGGCAAGCAGGAGTACTTCATTGGGTACGCACAGGACGAGTGGAAGCTGCGCTCCAACCTGACCATGAGTTACGGGCTGCGCTACGAGTACTACACGCCAATGCGCGAAGATCGCCACCTGAACATTCTCTTCGACACCGTTAACGGTGGACTAAAGCCGTCGAGCGCGCCGTTTTACCAATCGTCGAAGCTCAACGTCGGGCCGAGGCTGGCATTCAGTTGGGCCCCCACGCGCTTCCAGAACAACACCGTCTTCCGGATCGGCGCGGGCTTCTATTATGGTCCCGGTCAAACGGAAGACCAGCTTCAGCCTATCGAGAGCGACCGCGTCAGCCGGACCCTGCCGCCGGGTTCCACATATCCCATCGACCCCGCGTTTATCATCGCCAGCTACGACATCAACAGCCCGACGCTGGGCTTCCAGCCGCGTGCCTACGATTCCGGTTACCGCCTTCCCGAGCGGATCTTGTCTTACACCGCGTCGGTTCAGCAGAAACTACCGGGCAACACGGTCCTGACGGTGGCGTACGTGGGCAGTCAAGGACGAAACCTGTTCCTGCGCAGCATCACCAACAAGATTGTGAACGTGGCCACCAATCCGACCACCGGCGCAGCCATCGTGACCCG
>CAYPHP010000188.1:0-7120 GCA_964410045.1 uncultured Acidobacteriota bacterium
ACGCTGACCTGTCCCCGCAGGAAGTTCGCCGACAGCCTGGGCGGAGGTCCCGGACGCCGCGGCGGCTGGGTCTGCGCCGCGAGCGCGCCGCCCAGGATGAGGACCATCCAGATCATATTCGTCTATGACGGATTGTACGCCCGCACCGTTGTAGACTGTTTCATTCCCATGGCAAAACTGGTGATCGCCGTAAAGAGTCCGGTGCCGTTATGGAACCCGCCGCCCTGGTTTGCGCCGGACCTGCAGGCGCGCTTTCCCCAGTTGCGCGTGGTGAAGCTGGACAGCTACCGCGACCTGGAGCGTGAGGTGGTCGACGCCGAGATTCTGGTGAGCTGGTCGCTCAAGCCAAGCCAATTGCTGGTCGCCAAGCAACTTCGCTGGATCCACGCGACCGCTGCCGGCGTAGCTCAACTTTTGTTTCCAGAGATGCTGGCCAGCCCGGTAACGCTGACCAACGCCTCCGCGGTGATGGCGGAGCCGGTTGCCGAGCACACCGTAGCCATGATCCTGGCACTGGCCAAACGGATCCCCAGCGCCGTGCGCTACCAGCAGCAGGCACTGTGGGGTCAGGCGCACATCTACGCCGAGCAGCCACCGCCGATGGAATTGAGCGGAGCCACCCTAGGAATTGTGGGACTCGGAGCGATTGGGCGAGAGTTGGTCAAGCGCATCCGGCCGATGGGCATGCGCGTGATCGCGGTGAAGCGCGATCCCACTCAGGGACACGAATGGGCCGATCAGTTGTTCGGTCCGGACCATTTGCGCGACTTGCTGGTGCAGGCCGACTTCGTGGTCTTGGCGGCGCCGGAAGCTCCGTCCACCCGCGGATTGATCGGGGCCGCGGAACTGGCCACGATGAAAAAGACCGCCTACCTGATCAACATCGCCCGTGGGTCGTTGATCGACGAGGCTGCCCTGGTCGAGGCGTTGCAGCAGGGACGCATCGCCGGGGCAGGTTTGGACGTCACCTCCATTGAGCCTCTGCCGCCCGAGAGTCCGCTGTGGAGCGCTCCGAATCTGCTGATCACTCACCATCTGGCGGCGTGTACCGAACGACTTTGGAGGCGGCAATTCGACGTGCTTTCCGGGAATCTGGAGCGCTACCTGGCTGGTCAGCCGTTGCACAATGTTGTGAACAAGGAAGCCGGGTACTAACCCCAGATAAACACGGATGAACACAGATCGGTGCTAGAATCGCTTTAGGTAGTTCCCTCCCGCAACAAATCCCAATACAAGGAGTCAACATGAGCAAAGACGAGCAGGAACTCGTCCAACTGGAACACGCGTTCGCGCAGGCGGCATTCTGCAGCGATGTTGGCATGATGGACCGCTACACTGCCGACGATTTCACCGGCATCGACAGCAGCGGCAAAGAAGTCACGAAGGCCCAGATCCTGGCGCGCTTCCGGACGCCGCGAGGGGAAATCGAATCCCTGCGCCACGACGACATCAAGGTGCGGGTCTTCGGCGACAGCGCCGTGGCTACCGCGCGCACCGTGGTAAAGGGCAAGGTCAACGGACAAGAGTTCGCCGGCGAGTATCCGTACATGCGCGTCTGGATCAAGCGGAACGGACGCTGGCTGGCCGTCGCGGCGATGTCCACGGTGGCCGCGAAATAGCGATAACATGAGTCCTTTGGAGGACTCATGCTTCGCTTCTTTGCGCTGTTCCTGATCGTTTCACTTCCCGCGCTCGGGGCCAACCTGACCGTCGACATTCTGTGGAAGCTGCACCGGGTTGGCGATCCGCAGGTTTCTCCTGACGGCAAGACCGTGGTCTTCAGCATGGTGTCGCCGGACATGGAAGCCAACACCCGGCCATCGCAGATCTACAGCGTCGGCATCGAGGGCGGAACACCCCGCCAACTGACGAAGGAGGGATCGAGCACGCGGCCGCGCTGGTCGCCGGATGGCAAGCGGATCGCCTTCCTCAAGAGCGGCCAGATCTGGACCATGGCCCCGGACGGCAGCGATGCCCGCCAGATCACTCGCATCGCTACCGACGCCGATGGCCACGTGTGGTCGCCGGACGGCCAGTGGTTTCTGTTTGTATCCGAGGTCTATCCCGATTGTCCTGACGAGGCCTGCAACGCGCGGCGTCTCGAAGCCGCGGCGAAGAGCAAGGTAAAAGCCCACCACGCGACCAGATTGCTCTACCGGCATTGGTCCAGTTGGAAAGACGGCAAGCGGAGCCACCTGTTTGTGGTTTCGGCGAATGGGGGCACGCCGCGCGACCTGACTCCCGGCGACTACGATGTGCCGCCGTTTTCATTGGGCGGTCCCGACGATTACGCCTTCTCGCCTGACGGGAAGGAAGTGATCTACACCAGCAACCACGATGAAGTGGAAGCGGCCAGCACCAACAACGATCTGTGGCTGGTTCCTGCAGCCGGCGGAGAATCCAAACGCATCACCACAAACCAGGGGTCGGATTCCTCGCCTGCTTATTCGCCCGACGGCCGCTGGATCGCCTATCGATCGCAACAACGCGCCGGATACGAAGCGGATCGTTTCCGCTTGATGCTCTACGAGCGCGCCAGCGGCAAGCACACGGAAGTGACCGCGGGCTACGACCGCTCGGTGGATTCCATCACCTGGTCGCCCGACAGCAAGATGCTTTACCTGGCGGTGGAAGACCAAGGATCACATCCCATCACCGTGTTGCCGGTCACCGGCGGGCAGCCGAAGGCTCTGGTCACCGGCGGAGTGAATGGCGACGTCTCGGTTACGGCTGACGGCAAGACGCTGGTGTTCACCCGTGCCAGCATGCGACGGCCCAGCGAAGTGTTTTCCGCGAGCGCCGGCGGTGGCACGGCGCGGCCAATCACGCGCGTCAACGACTCGGTGCTGGCCGGCGTCGAGCTTCCAGAGCCGGAAGCTTTCTGGTTCCCGGGAGCCCGCGGAACCCGGGTCCACGGCTGGCTGCTGAAACCGCCGGCTTTCGACGCCAGCAAGAAGTATCCTGTGCTCTTCATTCTTCACGGCGGTCCGCAAACCGGTTTCAATGACGCGTGGAGCTTTCGTTGGAACACGCAGGTCTTCGCCGGGGCAGGGTACGTGGTGGTAGCCATCAACCGGCGCGGCTCCACCGGCTTCGGCCAGAAATTCACCGACGAGATCAATCAGGATTGGGGCGGCAAAGCCTACGAAGACATCATGAAAGGCGTGGACTACGTACTGGCCACCTACAAGTTCACCGACGGCACGCGCATGGGCGCAGCCGGCGGCAGCTACGGCGGGTTCCTGGCCAATTGGATCGCCGGGCACACCGGCCGCTTCAAGTGTCTGGTCTCGCACGCCGGCCCGTTCGATCAGCGCAGCATGTACGCCACCGAAGAGCTATGGTTCCCGGAGTGGGAGTTTGGCGGGACGCCGTGGGATAATCCTCAAGTCTACGCCCGCAATTCGCCGTCGCAGCACGTCAAGAACTTCAAGACCCCGACGCTGGTGATCCACGGCGAACTGGATTACCGCGTGCCCTACACCGAAGGTCTGCAGATGTTCAGCGCCCTGCAACGCATGAAGGTACCCTCTGAACTGCTGGTCTATCCCGACGAAGGCCACTGGATCCTGAAGCCCCAGAACAGCCGTCTGTGGTATCAGACCGTGCTGGGCTGGTGGGAGAAGTGGCTGAAGAAGTAGACGGGTCTGTGGAACAAGCGCCCTAGGGTCGAGGCTTTGCGCCAGCGCTTTTCTTGATTGCCCGTGCTGCCAGCAGGAAGCATGGTCCACTGATGGCCACGGCGACGACAGCAAGGACGAGGCCGTAGCGCAACTCGAAGCGGTCGGAGATCGCGCCGATGATCACCGGCGCCGCCATATCTCCGAAAAGATGGGACATGGTCACGTAGGCGGCGAAGGCAAATCCGTGCAAGCGCGATGGCGTCAGGTCATGGATGATGGCGGTCACCGGGCCGTGGTAGACGGTCAGGAAGAACGCGGCAACGAACAGGGAGACTCCCAGGATGGCTCCTGTAGGAGCGAAAACCGCCAGACCCAAGGCAGGCGCTCCCAAGCTGACACCTACGCCAACGGCAGCGGCGCGGCCCCAAGGCCAGCGGCGTCCGGCTAAATCCGCGGCCCATCCTCCGGTCAGAAGCCCCAGAAAGCCACCGGAGAGCACCACCAATGCCAGTGTCACCGCCGCCTGTCGCAGCGTGAAGCCGTAGTAGCGGATCGCGAACTCCGTGCCCCAAGTGATCAACGCACCGGATGCGAAAGTGACCAGCGTGCCACCGAGCACGACGAATAGGTAGGCCGGGATTCCGGTCAGGAAGTGGAGCGACTCCATGAGCTTGTAATTCGATCCGGGCCGGGGTGCGCCCATGGTCGGATCAGGAGTGTGAAACGCCAGAAGAGCCAAGAGCAGCCCGGGCAGGCCTACGAGATAGAAAGCCGCCCGCCAGCCGACCATTTCGCCCAATACCCCTCCCAAGATCATGCCGACTACTCCGCCCAGGAACATGCCCAATGCGAAATAAGACTGGGCGCGAGCACGCTGGTCCGGCGGAAAGGCGTCGGTAATCAGAGAAGTGGCGGCGGGCGAATAGGCCGCCTCTCCGATGCCGACGATAGATCGAATCCCCAACAGGAAATGGTAACTGCGGGCCAGTCCGGTGACCACAGTGGCGACACTCCAGACGACCGCGCTGTAGGCGACGATGCGAGTCCGGCTAAAGCGGTCGGCCATCCATCCGAAGGGGAGCAGGGCCAACGAGTGCACCAGCATGAACGACGTGGCCAGTAATCCCAGCTCGAAGTCGGTCAGGTCAAACTCCTGGGAGAGCACGTGGAACAAGGGAAAGACCACCTGGCGGTCCACGTAGTTGATGAAATTCATGGCCGCCATGATCAGCAGGATCCGCCACTGCAGGGAGGTGTAAAGGGTTCGGGGCACTTCGACGGCGGACGCTGGTTTCATGGGGAACGGACGACTTCAACCTCTCTGGGTCCCAGTGTTGTGGGGCGTCCTTGGAACACAAAACGTCGTGTGCGATAGGACGCGTTAAAGAGCGTGAAGACCGTTTGCCTCCCACCCTGGAAACGGTTGATGTAGATCGCCGGGTCCGGGGATTCGACGAGCGGCTCCGCCTGTCCGGCAAACGCCGCAGCGTTCTCGCCGAGCAACTTCCGCGCGCGCTTCAAGGACGCCAGAATCTCCTCGCCATACCAAGTATCCAGATGCCCTTTGAGCCACGCCCCATTGCCATGCCACAGAGAAAGGCGAAAGTCTTCCAAAGACAGGACTCGGGGCTGCACGCCTATGGTGAGCATATCCCAGACCCGCACCTCGGGGAAGGCAAAGCGGAACAGGCTTAGCTTGAGCGGTGAAAGACGGCGGTCCGCGCGGACCATGTTGTAGCTGAAGGCGGCATCGTAGAACGGCGCTAACGTGTCGGGTGGCGCTTCCTCCAGGTAGAGGATCGCGTCGCGGTGCCCTGCGGCGTCCAGCGCGCGGCGGACCTCGCGGGCCATGGCGATCTCGCCGGGCAGCGGCGGCATGCCCGGCGGATGACCGTGGTTCGGCGCATAACAGCGCTTGGATGGATCGGCGAAGCCGTGCTCGTCGATGTAGAACGCATGGGCCCCGGTTTCCTGGGCGACGGCGGCGATGCGTGCGGCGAGAAACTGTCGCCACGCAGGCAGGTGCGGGCAGACAAACATCTCCGGGCTGCCGCCCGGCCACCAGCGCGGCTGTCCCTTGACGTCGATCATCTGCCACTCGGCGCCATGTTGCTTGCCGACCTGGGAGTTCTTGTCGATCAGGAAGCCTTCGAAGTAGAGGCCGGTGGGAATGCCGCGGGCGCGCGCGGCCACGATGTTCGAGCGCAGGTCGGTGGCGCCGCCCAACTCGATGGGATAGTCACCGACGCGTCCGACGGTCTCGGAAAGCGCCCAGCCGGAGATGTCGATGAAATCCACGCCGCCAATCGACGCGCCGTCGCGAATCAGTTCGCTGAAGGTGTATTTGTTCGACCGAGTATCGAAGAGCAGGTCGGTGCCGCCGATCGGGTAGTCGCGCCGGCACCAGAAAGCGGTTTGCAGCCACGCCGGTCGTGACCGGGCCGGCTGGAACGCCGAGGCCAGCCAATGTCGATAGGCGGCGAAACCGGCATGCCAGTCGCCGCCGTGATCTTCGATCAGCGCACGCGGCGCATGCCAGGTCTCGCCGGGAGCCAACCGGACGCGGTAGCGCACGTCAATCGTTACTGCCGCGCCTTTCTTCTCCATGCGGAAAGTCTTGGCTACTCCGCCCGTGTCCTGGATCACCACAGCCGCGCCGCGTCCCGCGCGTGGCGCAAACACGTCCAGGAACTGCAGAGGAAACGCGCCGCTGTACTCGGCTTGCTGCGCCGCCTCGCGCCGCGAGATCACCGCGCCTTGCCGCGGATACACGTAGTAGACGTCCTGCGGATCTTCGGCCGGACGGATCTCCAAATACGGGAACGACACTTCCGTCTCCACCGGAGCGGTCCCGGCGTTAGTTAGTGAGAGCGAAAGCGTCTGCCGTCTGCCAGCCTCCTCTGCGCGGAACACCGGCCTGAGCGATTCTGGAGCCCGGAACCAGGGCCTCGCTGAATACGCAGGCGGTCCGGACCGGACCGCGCCGGCAACCGGTGGCAGATCTTCGTCGGCAGCAGGCGGCGGCTGGCTCGCTAGGCCGGCTGCCGAGAGTACCAATTGCACGTGCGGGCTGCGATCCAGCAATTCCACCGATTCCAGCGCGCGGCGGGGATCGAGTTCCAAGGCGTACAATCCGGCCTTGCGATTCAGCAGTACGTAGCGGCGCTCGGCGACCAACAGCGGGAATTGTTCTTCAGTCAACCCGCGATAACGGATGCGGGCGACCACTTGGCCGGTCTCGCTGGTCTCGCGTGCTCCCCCCGCGAGCACTGGAAACAGCGAGAGATAGAGAGCGGCGCCGCGGCGACTACGCCCGTCAATCCGGATCTGTTCGCGGCCGCGCAGCGATGTAGCTGCGGCCTTGCCACAGGCCAGTGGACCCGTGACTGCGAGCGGTGTCGTGCCGGCGGGCAACGTGGCGCTTTCCCCGCAGGGCAATCCCAGCTCGCTTGAGAACTCCAACTCGGCGATGTCCAGCGTCGCGCCGGCGGGCAGGG
>CAYPHP010000189.1:0-2772 GCA_964410045.1 uncultured Acidobacteriota bacterium
CCGGGGGTGTAACAGCGGCTCGCCGCCGCTGAAGGTGATGATGGAAATCCCGAACGAGGCCAGCTTGTCGATGCGCTTGTACATCTCCTCGACCGCGACCGGCGGGGAGAAATCGTCGAATTCGTTGCAGTAGGTGCAGGAAAGATTGCAGCGCCGGATGGGAATGATATGCGCCATCACCGGGTGGCGCGTGGACACCAAGGCCTTGGCGATCATCCACCACTCTCGGAGGCGGCGATGCAGCCAAGCAGCCCTCTTCTTCAACACCCTGGTGCGAGTCATCTTCGCAATTAGCGGCTAAGCTATCGCAGTAACCCCATGAAAGGCAATGGCTTTGGGCCTTTTGGGGACCACGGTTCAGTGAATGGGGAATATCCGGGGGTCAAGCGGGCTATTCCTGACCCGGTTTCACCGTCTTGGCCCTGGGCGCATGGATCTTGAATATGGCGTCGGGCTGCGGACCCGGCTTCACTTGCATGTAAGTGGCGGTCAGGTGATCGCGCGTAGGCTCAGTGAACCGCTGTTGGATGGGCAAGGCGGTTTCGGGCGAGAGCAACAATTCTACTTTGGTGAGATTCCGGGTCATGTCGCCCTTGGGCTGCAGGTCGAGCTTGATGCAGGGTGCCCCGTTCAACGTGCAAGGCCCGCCCAAAGTCACGCCGTAAGCCTTGGCCAGTTCATGCCCTCCGGCGCCGAAACCCAGCAGCAAGAACTGCTCCATCAGTTCCTTCTTCTTGCCGACGTCGTATTCCTCGATCTGGTTGATCTTGGGCCGGTAGATCCGGACCTTGCCGTCACGCACCAGCACGGTTTTGGGATCGGGCTGGGTGATATCGATTTTTACCTTGTAGCCCTTGCCGCCCTTCTCCTTCTGGAAATAGATCGTGCCGGACTCGGTGCTCTTGTCGTCCACCACGACGGTCACCTTGGTGTAGGTGAGTTGGGCGCTGAGTCCTTGGAAGCGGGCGGCCGCTTCGTCCATGCGCTTCAGGACGTCTTCCAAGCTGTCGGCGGAGCACGCCGACGCCATCAGGAATACCAGCGAGGCGGCGCGGAGTCTCTTCAAGGCTTCTCCTCAATCCAGACGTGATAGGCGAGCACCCGGCCCTCGTGGTCCAGAACCGGCTCCAAGCGGCTGACTTTCACTTCTTTGCCGGTGAAGTTCTTTAGAACTCGCTTGGCGCCGTCTTCCAGGTTGCGCTCCTCGCGGGCCAGCAGTTTGGCATCCAGACGATACTCGCCGCCGTCGATCAACTGGACTTCCTCGCGAGCGGGCGCCGCCGGACGGTCCCGAAACCAGTCCCGCGGGGTCAGGAAGATGAAGGCCAGGATCAGGCCCACCATGATGTCGTAACGCAGCCCGCCGCGCTCGTGCGTCCACATCACAAAGCCCCAGATCTCCCGCCAGATCTTCTTCATTGTTTGGGCGGCTTCTTTTCGTCGGGCTTCTTCTCGTCCTTCACTTCATCCCCGAAGGTGATCCGCTCCGTTGCCCGGAACTGCTTGTAATCTTCATAGCGCACCACGATGCGGATGCGCTGCGCGCCGGTGGAGAAATTCAAAGTGTCGTCGGCTCGGGTGTAGGTCGGGAACCAGTACTTGCCGTCGATCTGCTCGCGGTAGGTCTCAAAGCGCGGGAAGAGGTTTTCCTGGCCCTTCTTGCGAATGTCCGGGACCGCCTTGCCGTAGGTCTTGACGATCTGGAAGTCCCGGTCGTCCACCCAGATCTGGCCCTCGAAGTAACGCTGGTTCGGCTCCATGGTCTTGGGGCGGACGAAGAACAGGTAGCAGTCAATCTCGTCGATCTTCTGCTTGCCCAGGTAACGCAGGTCGTACTTAGCGACATCATCGGAGGTCAGCACGAAAGGCTGGACTTCGCGGATGTCCCGCTCGTCTTCGGCGGTCATCTGGATATTGCGAAGCGTGGACTGCGGCGCGAAAACCACTTTCTCGGTCCGTTTCCCGCCGGGCGTGAAGATGACATCTGCGGTCATTTCATACTTGCCGCGCACGTCGCCGTCCGGGCTCAGTTCCAGGATGCGCACGTTCTGGCGGTAGACATAATTATCGCGGGCCAGCTTGAATTCCTTCTCTTTGGTGGAGAACTTGCGGATGATCTCGTCCACCGGCACCGCGGGGGCCTGCTGGGCGTTAGCCACAGAGACACCGAGCACACAGAGAAGGACCAGGGACTTCATAACTTTATGGATGCGTGGGGCCCAGGGCACGTTTCAACTCCTCGGCGGCGGCAGGCGCTTCTCCCGGACCATACCACAAAGCCATGCGGAAGCGTGCGCCGGTAAAGGTCACATTCCAGAGTGACGAAAAGCTTTGCGGTACGGCTGCGCCTTGCCCTGCCTGATTCCAGAATAGCATGAACAGATCGCTGCCCGAGCGGCCTGACAACCAGCCCGGCCCGCTCTCTGATGCCAGCCAGGGCACCGAGTTCATGCTGATGAAGTTCTGGCCGTCCGCCAGGTTCTGCAGTTCGTAATCCACCAGCAGGTAGTCGCGGCCGCGCGGCAGCGTAAAGGTCTTGCGGATGCGCACACCGGACGGCCAGACGTCCGGAGCGGTGTAATCCAGCGTCACCGATTCTCCGCGTTTCTCTACGACGTAAGGGCGGTTGTGCAGGCCGTACATGCCGCGCAGCCGCCGCGGATTGATCCCGGCAGGCTGCTCGTATTGGCTGAAGCGGTCGCGGAAGAATCCCACGGTGGTAGTGCTATTGCGCCCGCCGCGCTCGATCCGGAAGGCTCGCCCGCCCGCATC
>CAYPHP010000189.1:2782-7091 GCA_964410045.1 uncultured Acidobacteriota bacterium
GCGTGAAGACCACGCGCAAGCGGCCGTTGTCGAGGACCACCTCGCCATCAGTGGACTTGGCCGGAGGAAGCGGCGGGAATTGCGGAATGCGGATTGCGGATTGCGGAATGGCAGAGATGAAGTGGGGAGCCTTCCCAGCGGGGACCGTCAGCGTTTCCTCTTTGCCGTTCCGAATCACGCGCACCTGCGCGACCCGGGGTGCGTAGAACTCCATTCTGCCTTTCGCGCAGGCCGTCAACTCGGCCGTCGCCCAGACCACTCCGCAGTCCGCAATCTGCAATGGCAGAGCAACGCTGTCGTGCTTCCCCACCGTAAACGGCGGCAACTCGATCTGCTTGGCTGGATCGCGCGGATCGCGGACCTTGATGCGCACCTCGCGGTCCGTATCGTAGCTGGGGTTGGTGATGAACAGGAAACCGTAGTGCGGCGCTTCGTTGCTGCGAAGGACGGTGGCCCGGACCTCCGGCGGCGCTTCCACTACCCTGTCTGCTGCTTGCATATTCCGAAGCACGGGAACGCCGCTCTCTCGGATTGCGGCCTTGGCGCGTTCCGACATCTGGAACTTATCGTCTTCGCGCAACAGCAGCACCGGATAGCGTTTCAACTGCGCCGCCGGCTGATACTCGGGGTCCACAAAGTCTGTGATCATCGACTTGCGGCGCAATTCCTGCTGCCAGTCGATCACGCCGCCGGAGATTCGCCGGATGTCCGCCGCAGTGAGCTTTTCCTGCGGATACGCGCCCAGCGGATAGATGATTCCGGCGTCGGCCCATTTGTGCGTCGCCGCCAGCAGCGAACCCATGCCTTCAATCAGACGCCCGTTGCGGCGGACCGCCACGGCTTTGGCGCGCTCGTTCCCGTCTGCATCCAGCGCAGCGCCCCAGAAATAGTGCCGGTTGGTCCACGGGACCTCGTACCCCGGCGGGTAGAAGTAATCCTGAAGCGGAAAGTAGTTGATTCCCTTCAGGCCCGCGGCGATCATCTCCCGCGCCGCCAGCATCGTGTTCGCCGGATGACTCAGCCGCGGCGACGTATCTTCAGCCGGACAATACCAGCCCGCCTGATACTCGATGATCATGGGCGGGAAGCGAGGCTGGGTCTTCAACACTTCGGTGGAGAATTCCAGGTCCGCATAGTCGCTGGCCTGAAGCGGCATGCCTTCACCGGCGCCGGCCTCGGCCGGCCTCTCGGTGCCCGCGGCGTTCACCGGTTGTCCGGGTCGCGCCGCCGGCTGATACCACTGGCCCATCGCGGCGACCGGCGCCGGAAACGCCGGATCGAAGCCCGCCGCGCTCACCCGCATGTCCGTGGGATTGATGAACACCGGCCGGTCGTTGCCTCCCTCCGCCAGCCACTCGCGCATTACCTGCATGAAGCGCCAGAACTGCGGGCCGTTGTAGTTGGAGCGGCCCAAGGCCTGATCGTCGTCAAGCTGTACGAAGAGGATGCGCTGCTTGTGGGGAACGACGAGCTCGCGGGCCACCGCGCGCATCCAATCCTGCGCGTACTTCATGTGTACCGGATTCTGCATCCATCCGCGCGAGGCTTCCTCCGAGTTGCGGGGCGCCAGGTTGCTCATCGGCGGGTACCGGCCTTCGAGCACATCGATCAGCGGCATGTTGTACTCCGGACGGCGCAGCAGCCAGTCGGGATAGCCGCCGTTGCGCCACTCGTTCAAGATCACCGGGCCGGGCCGCAGGATCACCTGGAAGCCGAGCCGTCCGGCGAGCCGAAGCAGCCCGCTGATGTCGCGGCGCGGATCGGTCGAGCCGCGAAAGTCGCGCTGCCCTTCGACGGGCTCATGCCAGTTCCACGGCACATAGAGATCCAGCGTGTTGATGCCCAGGGCGCGATACCGGCGGAGGAACGGCTCCCACCGCTCCCGGGGAACCCGATAGTAGAAGAACGCGGCGCTGTGCACGAAGAAGGGTTTGCCGTCGACTCGTAGTTCGGAATAGGAATTCGTCAGGACCACGTCGCCAGCGGCCAGCGACAGAAGCAGAAGGAAGAATGGCACAAACTCATAATAGAATCTCCCCCATGTTGAGACGCAACTTTCTGTCTTTGGCCGGAGTCGCCGTGACCGCCGCGGCGCAAGCGCCTGTCCGTTATCCCGACACGTCCATCGAGATCAAAGATCCCCGCTTCGCCAAATACCGCCAGTTCAACGCCGCGGTCGAGCGTCTGTACACCGGAACGCGTTGGGGGGAGGGTCCGGTGTGGTTTGGCGACGGACGCTACCTGCTCTGGAGCGACATCCCCAACAACCGCATTCTTCGCTGGACCGAGGAGACCGGCGCCGTCAGCGTGTTCCGCAGCCCGTCGAATTACTGCAACGGAAACACGCGCGACCGGCAAGGCCGCCTGATCACCTGCGAGCATGACTCGCGGTGCGTGACCCGCACCGAGCACGACGGCACGATCACCGTGCTGCTCGATCGCTTCCAAGGCAAGCGCTTGAACGCTCCAAACGACGCCGTGGTCGACGCGCAGGGCGGAATCTGGTTCACCGATCCAGGCTACGGGATCATGAGCGACTATGAAGGGCACAAGGCAGAGTTCGAGTTGCCCACCAACGTATATCGCATCGATCCGAACACGCGCGAGCCGACGGTCGTGGTTCCTGACATCAAGAAGCCCAACGGACTGTGCTTTTCCCCCGATGAAAAGAAGCTCTACATCGCCGACACGGGAGGCGGACCAGGTGAGCCGCACAACATCCGGGTCTACGACGTGGCCGGCGGACGGCTGTCCAACGGCCGGAACTTCGTCAACATGGCGCCCGGCTACGCCGACGGCATCCGCTGCGATGCCGACGGAAACCTGTGGGCGTCGGCAGGATGGGGCGGCGCAGGCTTCGACGGTGTCCACATCTTCGCGCCCGATGGCGTGCTGATCGGCAAGATCAACCTGCCGGAAGTCTGCGCCAATCTCTGTTTCGGAGGCGAGAAACGCAATCGCTTGTTCATGACTGCCAGCCAGTCGCTTTATTCGCTCTACGTGGGCGTTCAAGGCGCTCAAACGCCGTGATGCCCGGGAATCTCCGCACGGAGGCCATCGCCGGCGTCACCACGTTCTTCACCATGGCCTACATCGTGGTGGTGAATCCAGCGATCCTGGCGACCGAGGGAACTGGAATGCCCTTCAGCGGCGTGCTGACCGCCACGGTCCTGGTGGCGTTCGCCATGACCCTGTTGATGGGGCTTTACGCCAAGCTGCCGTTCGCCGTGGCGCCCGGCATGGGCATCAACGCATTTTTCACCTTCAACATCATCCTGGCGCAGAAGGTGCCCTGGCCGACGGCCTTGGGAATCATCTTCTGGGCCGGCGTGTTGTTCTTGGTGGTCTCAGTGACGCCGTTGCGGGAAACCATCGCCCGGGCCATACCAGTCAGCCTGCGCGTGGCGACCGCCGCGGGCATCGGAATCTTCCTGACGTTTCTGGGCCTGCGCAACGCCGGAGTGATCGTCAGCGACCCGGTGACGTTTGTGAAGCTGGGCCCGCTCGATCACAGGGTCCTGCTGTTGCTGATCGGCGCGGCAGTGTCGGTGTGGCTCTACAACCGCAAGAGTCCGTTCGCGTTTCTGGGCGGGATCTTTGCGGTCTCAGCCATCGCCTGGATCACCGGCGCGGTCGAGCCTCCCAAGCAACTGTTGAGCACGCCGGACTTCTCCAGCGTCTTCCTCAAGCTGGACATTTGGGGCGCACTGAAGCTGTCGCTGCTGCCGGCGATCATCTCCGTCCTTTTTACCGACCTTTTCGATTCCATATCCACGTTCATCGGCGTGGCCACCGCCGCCGATCTGCTCGACGCCGACGGCGAGCCGAAGAATTTGCGGCAAGGTTTGATTGTGGATGCCGTGGCTACGCTGGGCGCGGGACTCGCCGGAAGTTCGTCGGGAACGGCCTACGTCGAGAGCGTCGCGGGGATCAACATGGGCGGGCGCACCGGGCTGACCTCGGTGTTCACCGCGCTATGTTTCCTGCCCTGCTTCTTTGTTGCGCCGCTGGCTGCGGCCGTTCCGGCCTACGCCACCGCGGCGGTGCTGGTGCTGGTAGGCGCGTTCATGTTTCGCGGCGTCGCCAGCTTGAATTTCACCCGCCTGGAAGATGCACTGCCCGCCTTCCTGGTGATCATCCTGATCCCGCTGACGTTCTCGATCACGCTCGGGATTCTGTGGGGATTCCTGGCGCACACCGGACTCTACGTGTTGGCCGGACGGCGCAAGGAAGTGCATCCCATGATGTACGGGCTGGCCGCGCTGTCAGTCGGACTCCTGCTGCTGGAACACGGCAAGTGGGCGTAGCG
>CAYPHP010000190.1:0-7051 GCA_964410045.1 uncultured Acidobacteriota bacterium
GCACCGAGCCGGAAAAGAAAACCGATACGCAACGCTAAGAGATGCCCAGCAACCGCGCGGCGTTGTGATGCAGGATCTTGGCGCGGACGTCGGGCGTGAATCCGTCGAGTGAATCAAAATCCTTCAGCCAGCGCTGCGGCGTGATGAAAGGATAGTCGCTGCCGAACAGGACGCGGTCCTGCAGCCGCGTGCGCGCTTCGTCCAGGATGGACTTGGGGATGTACTTCGGCGACCAGCCCGAGAGATCCATGTACACGTTTGACTTGTGCCCGACGATGGCCAGCATTTCTTCATGCCACGGCCACGCGGGATGCGCGCCGATCACCGTCAGGCTGGGGAAGTCGGCGGCCACGTGATCGAGGTAGATGGGCCGGGTGTAATCCATCTTCACGCCCATCCCGCCGGGCATTCCCGCGCCCAGCCCATTGGTTCCGGTGTGGAACAGCGCCGGCACGCCCAACTCGCTGATCTTTTCATACAGCGGATAGAAGCGCGTGTCGTTGGGATAGAAAGCCTGGATACCGGGATGGAACTTGGCGCCCTTCATTCCCAGTTCTTTCACGGCTCGTTCGATCTCGTCGATGGCCCACTTCCCTTTCCACGGATCGACGCTGGCGAAACCGATGAACTGCTTGGGAAAATCGCGGCAGTAGCCGGCGACTTCGTCGTTGGTCAGCGGCTTGAGTCCGGTGGCGGTCTCCGCGTCCCAGGCCAGCAGCACGCCGAGGATGTCCTGCTCCTCATAGAGCCGAGCGACTTCGTCCATCTTGCGGACCGGCACGGCCACGCGGAAGAATTTCTCCGCAGGTTCCTTGAAGGGTTTGATGGCCACCTCCAGCCAGCTTGAGGTGGGCAGGTGCACGTGCATGTCGATGGCGTGGGGCACGAAGGCCAGCGTAACACATCGTGTTACGCTGGCGGATCATGAGCGTGGAATTAGACGCGCGAGTCCGCAGCCACGTGTACGAATCGGCGTGCGAATGCGGGCGCCTCCCGACTATCGCGGAAACTTCGCTGGCGCTTCGCCTTGCGCCGCAGGAAATCCGCGCCGCCTTCGAGCGGTTGGCCGCCGCTCGCATGCTGGTGCTGCAGCCGGACGGCGAGATCCTGATGGCCGAACCGTTCTCCGCCGTGCCCACGCCGTTCGTCGTCGAAGTCGCCGGATTCTCGTGCTACGGCAACTGCATCTGGGACGCGTTGGGCGTCGCCGCCATGCTCAAACTGGAAGCCCGAATCAAAACCGCGTGTCCCGACTGCGGGATGGCGCTCCAGTTGAATGTGGCTGGAGGAAGGGTCAACGGCGATTCCGGAGTCGCGCACTTCGCCGTGCCCGCGCGCCTTTGGTGGGACGATGTCGTCTTCACCTGAAAGACCATGCTCTTCTTCCGGTCGGAAGAACATGTGGACCACTGGCGCCGTCAATGGAAGATCGAGCGCGGAGCGCTGTTGACGGTCGATCAGATCTGGAACCTCGCGGATGCCTGGTATCGACCCGACCGCCGCGAGCTTTCCTGGCGACGCTTCACCGTGGACGAGGCCGAGGCGTTGTTGAAGGGCCTGGGGCTAACTTCGCCGTTCTGGAACCTGCGCTAGCAACTCTGGAATCGCTTCGCGCCACAATCCGTAGACGTTGTGAATCGGTGTCTGCGCCAGCAGCACGACGCCCAGCCCGCGCGTGGAGTCTCCCCAGATCAGCGACCCGAAGGCGCCGGCATGAAAGAACACGCCGCCATCGCCAAGCTGCCAGCCGAGACCGTAACCGGAGTTTTCGCCACCCATGGGATCGTGCTTCCAGCGTCCTCCAGTCTGATCGCGGCGCATCTCGCGAGCGGCTTCGGGCGAAAGAATGTTCTCCCCGTCGCGCAGGTGCAGTTGTAGGAAGCGAGCAAGATCGCGCGCGCTGGAAACCAATCCGCTGCCCACTTTGATCAGCCCGCTGTTCCTGACCTTTTGCTGCAGGCCTGCGCGCTTCAAACCCGCGGGCGTGCGGTGATACATCACTGCAACCCGTCCGCTGATATCGCGGTCGGTGCGATAGAAGGTGTCGGACATCCCCAGCGGATCGGTCAGCCGCGTGCGAACGACGGCGTCGAACTCGAGGCCGGTCGCGATTTCCGCCTTGCGTCCTGCCAGGAGGAACCCGGCATCGGAGTACGCCGCGCCTTCTCCGCGCGGTTGCGCTTCGATCCCGGCGGCCGCTTCGGCCAGCGTCCGCTGCGGATTGCGGATCAAGTCGGCCTGCGCGGCATCCTTCGTGGAGTTGGGGAAGATGCCCGCAGTATGTGAGAGCAGCCCGCGCACTTCTTCGAGCGGCACAGCGGTGAGAATTGCAGTTGCTGCCAGCGCTTTCGAAGTTGACGCGATGAAGAAGAGGTCGTCCACCTTCTGCTCGCCGAACGCCTGTTCCAGAAGGATGCGTTCGCGGTCCACGACGGCGGCGACGCAACCGGCGAGCTCATGCGCTTCGATGGCTTTTCGAATCCGTGTCATCCGTGTAATCCGTGGTTTCTCTTCGGCAGCCGGGAAATCGCCCAGATGCCCAGGACGGGTCCGATGGCGAGTGTAGCAAACGCCCAACGCCATCCGACCAATCCTTCAACCGTCGGGATCAGACGCAGCGTCACTGACGTGAGCAGAAAGCCGAGGCAAGTCTGCATCGTGAGCGCGGTGCCGACGTACTCTTGCGGCGCAAACTCACTGACGCACGCAGAGAACTGCGCGGAATCCGCAACCACGGCGAATCCCCAAATCAAGCAGACCGCCACCAAGAGCGTCGGCGATCCGCCGAAGAAGAATCCCACTGCCAGACAACAGATTCCGCTGATGGCCAGCGACGCGTTGATCAAACGGGGCCTTCCCCACTGGTCCGCTAAGCGTCCCGCCAACAAGCTACCGAGACCACCCGCGGCGATCACGGCGAAGGACCACAATCCAGCCCACGCCGCGCTGACGCCGCAGACCTGGAAACTGGCCAGCAGGAACACCGGGGTCCATGCCCACATCGCGTACAGCTCCCACATATGACCGAGGTATCCGAGATTCGCCAGGAGCACGTTGCGCTGGCGCAGAATTTCCCCGGCGAACTGCCAGCGAAAGGGTGGCGTGCGCGATTTGTAGGGTCCTTCGGTGATCCACAACGCGGCCAGCAGTCCGCCCAGCGCCGCGCACGTCGCAGTCTGGAATAGCACCACCCGCCAATCGCCGACGCCGCCGAGTGCATTCAGCAAATGCGGAAACGCGGAGCCCAAGGTCAGCGCGGCGATCAACAAGCCAATGGCCAAGCCGCGGTCCTCCTTGGTCCAGGTGGCCATGATCTTCATGCCCACTGGATAGACGCCCGCGAGGAACATCCCGGTGAGGAATCGGCACAGCACCACGACCGCGAAGCTGCTGGCCGCCGGGATCGCCGCAGTAGCCGCCGCCGCGAGCATGCAGCATCCGGCAAACAGCCATCGCGCCGGAACGCGGTCGGCCAGGTTGAAGATCGCCGAGCCCAGCGCGCCGGCGACGAAGCCGAGTTGCACGGAGATGGTCAGCCAGGCGCGGCCGGGATCGCCCAGGCTCCACAAGACGGAGAGTTGCGGCACCACCGCCGACGCCGAAAACCATACCGCCATGCCCAGCAGTTCTGCCAGGGCCAGCAGGAGCAGTGTGGGCCACTTGGACATGGAAGAGGTAGGAAACCACAAAGGCACGAAGAACACAAAGAATTCGAATCAAGCTAACGTCTTTGTGCCCTCTTTGTGGTTACAGAACTCTTCCCACGACGATGGTCATGTCGTCGTGCTGCGGCGCGCCGGCGACGAAGGCGTCGGCGGCGACCATCAGGCGTTCCAAGGTCTCGCGCGCGGTCAGACCGCCACAGGCGCGGGCGGCGACGATCATGGACTCTTCGCTCCACTCTTCGCGCTGATGGTTCATGGCTTCGCTGATCCCGTCGGTGAACGCCACCAGTAGGTCGCCGGATTCCAGCGTGACGGCACCCTGCTGGTACGGATAATCGGGGAGTAATCCGACCACCGTACCGGTGGCGTCCAGGTGAATCACTTGCTCGCCGCGCAGGACCACCGGAGGGTTGTGACCGGCGTTGACGTAACCGAGCCGCCGCGACGCGGGGTCGTATTGCGCGTAGAAAAACGTGGCGTAGAAGTTGGATGCCGACGATCCGTAGACTAGCCGGTTGACGTGGCGCATGATCGCCGCCAGGTCGCGCTCGCCGGTCATGGTGCAGCCTCGGACGGCGGCCTGCAGCGTAGCCATGAGCAGGGCGGCGGCAATCCCTTTGCCGGAAACATCGCCGATGGCGATGCCCAGCGTTCCTCCGGAGAGCGCCAGGAAATCGTAATAGTCGCCGCCCACTCCCAGCGCCGGGCGGCAAGCGCCGTAATAGTCCAGACCCGTGACCGGCGGCAATTCCTGCGGGAAGAGGCGCTCCTGGACTTCGCGGGCGATTTCGATTTCTCGATTGAGCCGCTCGCGCTTGGCCACTTCCTGGGCGATGGCCGCGGTCAAGCGGCTGTTCTCCAGGGCCAGCCCGGTCTGCGCGGCCACCGACGACAGCAGGCGCACGTCGCTTCGCGTGTACGGCGCTTCAGCCTGTTTCGGTCCCAGGCTCAGGAAGCCCAGCATCTTGTCCTTGCTGCCAAGGGGAATCAGAAGTTGGGTGCTGAGTTGCTCCAGCCGTCCGCGTTCTTCGCCGGGGATGCGATGCGCCCAGGACTCGCGATCCTCCAGGTAGACGTATGCCGGAGCGCCGTCACGCAGTTGACGGACTACCGCGCCGTTCTCGGGAAAGCACCCGTCGAGTTGCGAACCGCCGCCGAGCGCGAAGGCCGGGCAGAATCCGCCACCCTGCCCGAGTAACAGGGCCACTCGTTCCACGTGCATTGTTTCCGAGATCCGGCGGGCCACGGTCTCCAGCAGCTTCGGCGTGTCCACGATCCCGCGGACCGTCTCACCAAGTTCACTGAGCACCTGCTCAGCGTTGACCGCCTCGCGGAAGAAGCGGCGGTCGAGCCAAGAGCGCAGGCGTTCCGCAAGTTGGCGGCCCAGGACTATCAGCGTCACGCTCCAGCCGAGCAACGTGATCCGCTCGACGCTGCGCATGTAGTGTGGCTGACTCAACAGATTCAGCGCCATCCAGATCACCACTGCGCTGAAGATCACCTGCACCACCCGCACCCCGTTGCGTGCCAGAGCGTATCGCAGGCCCTGGCGGATGGCCACGCGCACATCCATGGCCCGGTGGACCACGATCACGTAGGCCAAGGTCGTCGGGAAAAGAGCCAGCAGCCCCAGAGCCAGAAGGGTCAGCCACCCCGGATAGCCGTCCAAGGTAGTCCGGCCGCGAACCAGGTTCAGCAACCACAGGACTCCGCTCGGGCCCAGGCTCAACTGCGCGCCCTTCACCAAAAGCTTCAGCCGGCGCTTGGAATCCGGGTTGGTGGCGGTTCCGCTTTTCATTCCCAGGAGGCCGAAGAAGCAGCCGATGGCGGCAAAGCGGACGAAGCCCAGCGGCATCTCGAAGGGTCGCAGGAATCCGGCCACGGCCTGACCCAAGGCTAGTTGCTCGGACCGCCCAATCGCCAGCAGCACATAGGCCACGGCGCTCAGCAATATCGGCCCGAGCAGGATCCACTTGAGTGCCGGCACTCGGCGGTCCAGCGGGAGGCGTTCCGGAAAATAGATCCCGAACAGCATCATCCAGACCGCCCAAAGCGACCTGTTCAGTTCGACGAAGGCGATGCCCCACACTCGCAACCAGTCCGGCCAGGCCGTGGTTTCGCCGCCCGAGACATTGGCAAAGGCGACCAAGAGGCCCAGCAGGATCCAGGCCTGAAGATCACGCGGGCGGAGAAAGGCGACCCAGAATCCGAGCAGGATGCAGAGCAGCGGCGTGAGCAGGGAGAAGACCGCCAGCAGCAGCAGCGTCCCACGGTCGGTCCGCTCCTGTTCCAGCGCCACGCTGGCGGTGCGCTCGATATTTTCCGGCAGGGCCAGGAAGCGCAACGTGACCGGCTGGCCCTCCTCCGCAGTGGCCACCGCGCGGCCGAGTACAGCTTCGCCTGTATAGGCCCGCCCGTTGACCGCTAGCAAGCGGTCGCCGCTCTTGATTCCGGCATCCGCGGCTTCCGGAGCGACTCTGGCGATCACGTCGCTCATGGGACGCAGGGCCACAGGCTTGCGCGTGAACAGGCCGCCGCTCACCAACAGCTCCACCACGTCGAGGCTGCGGCGCACCTGGACCGTCGCGGTCGCCGCCAGCAGCGCGATCAGGGCCAGATACAGCCGGGCGCGGGTGGACATGGAGAGGTCATTTCACCACAAAGGCACAAAGGACACAAAGAATCAGCCGTCCAGTTCCTTCTGGAAGTACGTCTCGATGCGTCCGGCCAGCGCGCGCAGTTGCGCACGGGCCCGGAGCGGTTCTCCGTACTTCGCGGAAATCTCGGCCTTCCGTTTTTGATGATGGGCGAAGAGTTCGGGCAGGCTGGCCCGGGGATGCGAGGTCTTGAAGGCTTTCTTCTTCTTGTCGTCTTTCATGCCGGGCGTCTTGGTCGTCAGTACGGAGGCCTCTTCAAAGCGTGTGGAGAAATCAAAAGTGTCCTGACCGAACTTGCCCAGCACCAGGATGCCGTAAGTGTCGCCATCCGGCTGGGCGTAACCGCGGATCACCACGTCGGAGAGCGGCGTACAGATCAGGTCGCCGAGGCAGACGAAGCCGATCTGCTGCATGGCTTGGTCGGTCTCCTCGACGCGGGCCGGGGCCGCCGCGCTGACCGCGCGCATGTCCGCGGCGTGGTAGAGGCGGCGATTCTGGCCTTCCAAAATTACTTCGCCGGGCGCGACCGCGGCGATCTTGTCGGAGATGGTGGCCTGGATGCCGGCCATGAATTCGGCCATCTCGTCGGCGTCGGAGGGCGTCGCCGGCCAGGTATCGGCATAGCGCATGCGGAAGATCACCTGAGCCATCAGGCAGGCGTCGGAGAAGTCTTCGTTCTTGAATCGGAGCAATCCCGGCTTCTTGATCACCGGATTCTCCTTCAGCAGC
>CAYPHP010000191.1:0-7049 GCA_964410045.1 uncultured Acidobacteriota bacterium
GCAATGATCCAGCGTCCCCGGCCATATCCTTCGAGCGTCAACGGAAGCTGCCGCAGTCCTGGCGGAAACTGACCGTCAGCGCGAAACGGCGTGCAGGAATCCTGATGTACAAACACCGGACCAGGCGAAGGATACTCGTCCAGACCGGCAAACGCGTCGAAGGTGAACAGGAGCCGGGGTTCCTTGCCCAGTTCAAACGTCCGCAAACACGACCGGCAAGGTCCGGTGCCTGTGGCGATTTCGGTGTAGACCGGATGTCCGTACTTGGGTGAACGGCCGGAACTGCGGGCCTCGTCTACGACTTCAGCGGGAATGGGAAGCACACGGAAAGGCGTCATGCGTCGAGGATACGAGCCTGCGACGGTTCGCGCTATCCGCTCTTTGCTTTCAAACTACCAAACTGCCGGAATCTTTTCCTGCGATTCCAAATTGAACAATCCCTGATCGGTCAGGCCGTATTTCCACGGATCGCAGGTCAGGTTCATGAAGGTGATCTTGTCGGTGCAGTGGCCGCGCAACTCGGCCACGGGGGAAAGCTCCTCGGCCACGCGATCAAGCGCGCGGATCTTGCGGGCCACGGATTCCGGATCTTCGTCGGTCATCAGCCCGGCGATGGGCAGAGCCAACTCGGCGAGGATCTTGCCGTCACGGACGATTGCGAATCCGCCATTCATCGCGGCCACGCGATTCGCGGCGAATGCCATGTCTTCGTCGGTTGCGCCAATCACCGACAAGTTGTGATGATCGTGATGGACGGTCCAGGCGATGGCGCCCTGGTTGAAGCCCAGCTCCCAGAACGAAACGCCGATGTTTCCGGTCTTGCGGTACCGCTCGACGATGGCGAACTTGGTGATGCCGCGCGACAGGTCGCGCTCGACGCGTCCATTGCGCACGGCCAGCGTCTTGGTGATGGGGCCGCGGTCGCGGGAGAAGTAGCGCGGCTTCAGCACCAGCGCGGTGACCTCGCTGCGACCCGGCGGCGCGGGCACTTCGAAGTCCGACGCGCGCAGCGGCCGGCGCAACTGGACGCGATTGCGGCACGACGCGGGAATCGGCGGGATGGGAATCTCCTTCACCAGTTTCCCCTGCTCCGCGACCAGCTCGCCGCTGGCGAAGACTTTTTCAATCCGCACTTCCTTCAAGTCCGAAATCAGCAGCACGTCGGCATAGCGGCCGGGAGCGAGTACGCCGAGGTCGTGATCCATCCGCCAGTGCAGGGCGTTGTTCGAGGTGGCCATCTGGTACGCGGTGATCACCGGCACGCCCAGGGCGATGGCCTGGCGGACTTCGTAATTCATGCCGCCGCGATCGAGCAGGTCGGCGACCGTGCGGTCGTCCACGGCCAGGCCCACGTGACGCCAGTCTTTCAGCGGCAGCGCCAGCAATTGGCGGATGATTTCCCCGGTGCGCTCGGTCTTGAGCTGGATGTCCACGCCCTTGCGCAGCATGGTCAGCGCCTCCGCGATGCGCGGCGAGTGAGTGGAGGAAACGCCGGCGGCGATCCAGGCGTCGAGCACTTCGAGCGGCGGACTGCCGTGACCTTCCACGCGCCGCCCGGAATCCACCGCCGCCTGGATCACGCCATGCAAACGCTCCGAGCCGTCCAGGACGCGCGGCAGGTCCATCACTTCGTCGATGCCACGGGCTTCGTTCCACTGCTGGAACGCTTTGCGCGTTTCCTCGTAGCCGATCCGTCCGCTGGTGCTCTCCATGGGGCTGGGCGGCGTGGCCGAGGAGACGCACGGATAAATCTTCTGCGGCAGCTTGCGTCCTTCCTCGACGAAGTACTCGACGCCGGGCAGGCCGCCCGCGGCGTTGGTGATCTCATGCGTGCCTTCGAAGTACGCGGTCAGACCCATGGGCAAGGTGACGCGGGCGTGCTGCGTAGGACTGAGACGGCTGCTCTCGCAGTGATAATGCGGATCGACGAAGCCGGGAACGAGGAACAAGCCGCGCGCGTCGACGACCTTGGTGCTCGAACCGATCAGCTTGGCCACATCGCCGACGGCGGCGATCCGCTTGCCGGAAATCGCCAGCGCGGTATCGGGAAGCAATTCACCGGTGGTGGTGGAAAGCAGCGTTCCATTGCGGATGACTACGTCGGCGGGCGTGCGTCCCAGCGCCGCGCGCATCACGCTCAGGCGCTCGGACTGCGATTGGGCGAACGCCAAGCTGGCCGTACCCGCCAAGCCTGCGCGAAGGAAGCCTCTACGGTTCATGGGTTGTGCCTCTCAGTCTTGCTCCGGAAAAAGTCAAAAGTCAAAAGGCAAAAATCAAAGGTCAAAAGTGGGCGGAATCGGAGTCCGGGACTCCGTCCCCCCCTTTGACTTTTGATTTTTGCCTTTTGCACTTTGACTTTCCGATGTACTCATTGGTCGTTGTTCCTCAGAGCGTTCACAACATCGGCCACCGAGCCCGCTTCTTCAAACAGCCGGATGGCGGCGATGCCCGCGGCGCCCGCGTCCCGACACGCGCGGGCATTCTCCAGAGTAATCCCGCCGAGGGCCAGCACCGGTACGGATTCGCGCGCCGCTTCCTCCAGGACTCCGAGGCCGATGGGCGGGCCTTTGCCGGGACTCGGGAACACCGGGCCAAGCAACGCGAAGTCGGCTCCTTCCGCAGCGGCACGGCGGACTTCGTCAGTCGTGTGGCAGGAAACCCCGATGATCAAGCGACGCTCGGCGGCTGCTCGATACCGCTGCGGCGAAGGACGCCCGGCGGGCAAATGCACACCGTCGAATCCGCAAGCGAGGGCTATGTCCAGGCGGTCGTTCACCAGCAAGCGCGAGGTCCGTGGAACTGCAGCAGCCTTCTGGCATCGCTCGAAAAGCTCCCGCGCCGGCAGATCTTTATCCCGGATCTGCACGTAGTCCAAACCGGCGGCCAAGGCTTCCGCGACCCGCGCTGCGGAGCCTCCGCTCGTGATGTAGCAAAGGAGCAATCGATCAGGGGTGCGTCCCGCTCAGGCGCACAGCTTCGGCGGCTTCGCGAGTCTCCATCTCCCGGATGGTCCGCCGGAAGTGGATGGCCTCATGAACTCCGAGGAACACGTTCCACAGGCCCAATCCGCTGACCGCGCCGCGGCAGTAAGAGCTCAGGAAGGCGGACCGCAGCGATGGGAACCAGCCCAGCACCACGTTTCTTTCCCACAGTTCCGACCACGGGAAGAGGATGAGAAACACACCGACTTCAAAGGCCAGGAAGACGAAGATTGCCAGGAAGAGGCGTTTCCACATTGCGCCCGCTGAAACTAACGTCCTTTCAGGGCCTGGATGCGGTCGGCCACATCGCGGTAGTCGATGTTCATGGCGTAGACCCGCATGAAAGTCTCGAGCGCCTTGTCTTTTTGGCCGGCCACCTCGTGGGCGGAAGCGATCTCATAGCGCAGAGCCATTTCCGCTTCAGCGTCGACGCCGGGGGCCTTCAGAGCTTTCTCCAGCCACTGCACGGCCAGTTCCGGGAGGTGCTTCTCCAAGAAGCAATGAGCCAGAAGAGTGCAACACGGGATGAAGTTGGAATAGTTGGGGAGGTGTTCCGCGCCCTTGAAAGCCTTTTGGAATTCGCCGATGGCTTCGTCGTAAAGACCCATCTCCTTGAAGGCCACGCCCATGTTGTAGTGGTTTTCGAGGTCCGCCTCGACCACCGAGTCCTGCTCCATCTCCTGCTTGAACTCGGCAAAGACATCGGACAGGCCACTCCCCTTGCCTGGCGCGGCGGCAGCCGGCGGCGGCGCTTTCGCCGGGGTCTTGGCCGCAGGCGGTGGAGCCGGAGGGCCGAAATCGCCCAGTTCCGCTTCCAGCGATCCCATTAGATCGGACATACCCGATGCCGGAGCGGCGGGTGGCGCAGGAGGCCGAGGCGCCGGCTTCGGGGCCGGTGCGGGCTCTTCCTCCAGACTCAGCTCGAATCCTCCACCGGCCCGTGCGCCTGATCCGAGGTCCAGCGCAATCTCCTCTTGTGGAGGCGGCGGTGGTGGCGGCGGAGGCGGAGGCGGTGGTGGCGGTGGAGGCGCGGGCGGTTCGAACGTAGGCGTCGCTTGCGGCCACTCGGGCATCTGAGGCGCAGGTTCCGGCGCGGGAGGGGTGGGCGCCGTGGCGGCGGCTACCGCCCTTTCTACGTCGGCCTCCAGGCCCGCGAACCGCGGATCGGTTGGAGCGACGGCGCGCAACGTTTCCAGCGCCAGACTGGCTTCGCTGGTCTGACCTTTTTCGATATACGCGGCGATCTCTGCGGCCAGCGTGTCGGCCTGGCTGGGACCGGATGGGGGGGCCTCCTCGGCCATCAACGATTCCCATTCCGTGGAGAGGTCAACCTCGCGCGTTTCCTGCGGAGGCGCGGTCTCCGGCGGCGGGGCCGCCGCTTCGGGTTCCGCAGGCACCGTGAAGGATTCCACGGCCATCTCCGGCACCGTGAACTCCTGAACCGAGAATTCGGCGACTCCACCGGGAGCGTCGGCGGATGTGCCCATGTCGGGGACCACAAACTCGGCCGGCGCCGCAGCTGCGGGCGCGGGCGCCGGAGCGGCGCCTCCCGCTTGCGCGCGGTACTTGGCCATCAGGTCGCCGTAGCGCGAGGCGCTCTCGCCGTCGCCGGCGAGGATGAAGGCCTCGGTGAGCACTTCACAGCGTTCGGCAGCCTTGTCCCAGCGCTGGGTGAACTCGTAAAGACTGAGCAGGCGCTGGTTCAGGATCAGGTTCTTGGGCAGCGTGCCCAGAGCGGACTCCAGCGCGGCGATGGCTTTGTCGTGCAGCTTGTAGTTGCTCTGCAGTTCCGCTTCGGTGAGCGCGTTGTCCAGGATCTCCTGGGAAACCGGATCGAGGAACTCCGCGGGAGGGGCGGCTGTCGTTCCTCCGGCCTTCAGATCGGTGGCGAAGTCGTCAGCCATCGAGGGCGGGGCTTCCGCGACGACGCTCTCCGGAGCCCGGCCCAGCTTCTCGTCCATCTGCGACCGGCGCTGGCGATGCGCCGGGTTGCCCGGTTCCAGAGCGACTAGCTTGTTGTAAATCTCCCGGGCCTGCTCGAACTGCCCGGCTTGGGAGAGCTGATCGGCCAGATCCTCGAGGCTGTCAGTTAGCTCGCCGCGCTCTCCGGTGGCCTCATACACTTTGCAGAGCAATTCCCGGGCGCGGATGTTTGCGCCGTCCGCGGAGACCATCTGCTTGAGGGCGTGGATCACCGGCTGGGTGTTGTTGGAGGCGATCAGGCGGTCGGCGAAGCGCTCGTAGATGGCCAGCACTTCGGCGTACTGGCTGCGCTCCATCATCATCGCCCCGACCTGCTCCAGGCCGGCGTAGTCGTCAAACTGCTCGAACAGGCGGGTGGCTACGTCGGCGGCTTCGGTGACCTGGCTGGAACTGATGTAGGCGTGAAACAGCAGATTCAGAACCGCCTTGTTGGTCTCCCAGCCGGCGACGTTGTTGAGCACAGCGACGGCTTCGCTGTGCCTCCCGCTGTCGATCATGATGCGCGCCTGCAACACCTGGACGTCGGCGTTCATCAGGCCCATTTGGCGGGCCTTTTCCAGCAACTTCTCGGCGTCCTGAGGATTGGCGCGGTCGGCCATGGCCTCGGCCACCGAGTAATACATGGCCCCGGCTTCGGCCTTCTTCCCGGCCTGCTGATAGACCTCCGCCAGCCGTTGCTTCACGCTGACGTTTTCCGGGTCCATCATCAGCAGCCGCTCGAACAGGTCCACGCACTTCTCGGAGTCCCCTTTTTGGGTGTAGTACTCGACGGCCTGGTGAATGTAGGAGCGAGCTTCCGTCAACTGGCCCTGCAGGGTGTAGAGGTCCCCCAGGCGGTTGATGGCCTCGATGGAATTGGCGTCGGAGCGCAGGATCTTCTTGAAGACGGCGATGCCGTTCTTGGTGAAGCCGCCTTCTACATAGAACTCCGCCAGCTTGAAGTAGTAGTCCAGGGCCTCGGCGGTCTTGTTCAGACGCAGGTGCAGATCGCCCAGGGTGTTCAGGATCACCAGATCCTTGGGATCGTGCTGCAGGATTTTCTGATACTCCTCGATCGCGGCAGGGATCTTCCCTTGCGTAACGTACTTCTCCGCTTCGGCGAGTGTCTTGGCTTTGTTAAAGCGCCCGAAAGCCATGAGGCCAATCCCCCTGCCCAACGGCAGGGCTCGAACTTATTAGTCTACTGCACTATATACGCAATCTGATCCGGCGGAAACCCGCTGGTACCAGATCACACGCTGCCGGGCCGATCCTCGCATTCGTCCCAGGAGAAGTGTAACTGATTCCCATCCCCAATTTCCACGACCGCGCGAGGAACCGGAAATCGGGACGCCGCGGCCACCGGGGCATAGGAAAGGCGATGGAGGGGGGAAGATCCGGCGCGTTCCAGTCCGGCGCAGTGCTCCGGAGTGTAATAGCCCTTGTTGCCGGCCAGGCGGTACTCCGGGAAGACGCTGTCCCATTCGGTCATGACGGCGTCGCGTTCCACTTTGGCCAGGATGGACGCGGCGTCGATGGAGAAACTCAAGGCGTCGCCGTGGATCACCGCCCGTTGCGGGCAATCCACATCCAGGCGCAGGGCGTCGACCAGGACGAAGTCGGGCGCCGGGGTCAGCGCTTGAACGGCACGGCGCATGGCCACCCGGGAAGCCTGATAGATGTTCCACTGGTCGATGCGCGCGGCATCCACGGAAGCCACCTGCCAGGCCAGCGCGCGTTCGCGGATGCGGACGGCGAGCCGCTGACGCGTCTCCGCGTCGAGTTGTTTGCTGTCATTCAGCCCGCGGATCGGGCGGGCAGGGTCCAGAATCACCGCGGCCGCCACCACCGGACCAAACAACGCGCCCCGGCCGACCTCGTCCACTCCCGCAACACGCCGGTAGCCGGCTTGCCTGGCTTGTCTTTCGTAGCGGGAGGAGCAAGTCACTTGTTCAGGGGCCGCTGGATCCTATTGGCCGGAGTCGCGCAGGCGGGCAGCCTTGCCCTTCAGATCCCGCAGGTAATACAGCTTGGCGCGCCGCGTCCGTCCGGAACGCACCACTTCGATCCGTTCGATCACCCGGGAATGCAGTGGGAAGATGCGCT
>CAYPHP010000192.1:0-7035 GCA_964410045.1 uncultured Acidobacteriota bacterium
CTTCCAGACCGGACTCCTGCGGAAGGATACGCGCAACCAGTGGATCACCACCAACTACATGCACATGCATGGCGACGTGGATCCCTCGCTCTCCAGGCGCGATCTGGACGTGATGACCTGGACGCACTATCCGGTGCACGGGGAAATGGGTCCCGGCAGTTTGGGATTCCGGCTGGGCGACGGCGCGGCGCAATCCTACTACCACGACTACATGCGGCCCATGAACGGGCTGCAAGGGATCATGGAACTGCAGCCGGGGCAGGTGAATTGGGGCGAGATCAACCCGACGCCGCTGCCTGGCGCGGTCCACATGTGGATCATGCGGGCCTTTGCCGGCGGCGCGCGGCTGGTCTGCACCTACCGCTATCGCCAGCCGCGTTTCGGCAGCGAGTTGTACCACCACGGCCTGGTGGGGACCGACGGCGTGACCCCGTCGGTGGGCGGACGTGAGTACTCCAAAGCCATGGAAGACATGCGTCTGCTCCGGAAGAACTACCGTCCCGGAGTGGTAATGCCTGCGGCATACGCCGCCCGGCGCAGCGCCATCCTCTACAATCCCGACAACCGCTGGGATATCGACAACCACAAGCAGACCACGCGCTGGGACACCATGAGCCACTTGCTGAAGTATTACCGCGGCCTGAAATCACTGGGCGCGCCGGTAGACGTGATCAACGAGGACCGCTTGTTCTCGACGTACGCATTCCTGATCGCGCCGGCGTACCAGTTGGTGGATCGAGAACTGGTCTCGAAGTGGACGCGTTACGCCGAGGATGGCGGACACTTGGTGCTCACCGCTCGCACCGGCCAGAAGGACCGCCGCGGACATCTCTTCGAGCTGCCGTGGGCGGGAATGATTCACGACTTGATCGGCGCGCGCATTCCCACCTACGATCTGCTGCCCGGCAGCCTGACCGGGAAGGTCGCCAGCAGAGGGAAGACCTACGAGTGGGCGACCTGGGCCGATCACCTGGAGCCCGCGCAGGGCACCACTGTGCTGGCTACCTATGCCGATCAGTTCTATGCGGGAACGGCCGCGGCCGTCACGCGCAAGCTGGGCCGCGGGTCGGTCACCTACGTCGGGGTGGATTCGATTCAGGGAGATCTGGTAAGGGACGTGCTGCGCTCCGTCTTCCAGGCCGCCAACGTGCCGGTGCAGAATCTCCCTGATCAGTTTCTAGTGGATTGGCGCGACGGCTTCTGGGTGGCCACCAACTTCACTTCCGGCCCGCAGACTGCCCCGCTCAGCCCTCAGAGCAAGATCCTGACGGGAACGCGCGAAGTGCCGCCGGGCGGCGTCACGATCTGGGTGGAGCAGTAAGCGTCGCTTCGATCAGACCGTGCGGCTCGTCGGTGGGTACGAAGACGGCATTGGGGTTGTCCATGCCGAACGGCTCAAGATTCACCAGCAGACAATGCTTGTTGGGCAGGGAAAGGTGGATTTCCGCCACCAACTCCTGCTGCCCCAGCACCGCCTCGCCCATCGCATAGAGGGTCTGCTGCACGGACTTGCTGTCGTGGTCGGCGAAAGTCTCGATCAGCGTCTGGCGTATGGCTGTCGCACACAAGCCATAAGGAACTTCGCCGCCCGAGCGGTAAGACCATCGCGCGGTGACCACCGTCGCAAAAATGCGATCGGCGGTAGCCTTCAGAGTTGTCAGCGGATCCTGTAGAAAGCCTTCGAAGCCCGAGCCTGTAGTCTTCAGAACCATCAGGTCCTGAATGCCGGCCTGGACTGTGATCCCTTGGGGCGTGCCGGTTACCAGCGCGGTGCGGCGCTCATTGCCGCCGCTGAGGAAAGAGTGGTTGTGCGGCTTGCCGCGCACCGTCATCCGCGTCCAAGGATGCTCCAGCAGGTCGATCTTGACTTCGGACACCTGCGGGTTGCGCTCCAGAAAATGCTCCGCCAGATGGACGCCAAACTCCTCGGGTTGATCCACTCGATAGAGCCGGGCCAGCGCGTACACGGTGTTCTTCATTGTGTCGGTCGGCAGGATCTTGCGGTTGTCGCCTTGGGTGTGCGCGGTTTCGAAATCGCCCTGGAACTGAATATTGACGGTCAGCTCCTTCAAGTGGTGCCGCTCGCCGTCGCGGGTCACTTGCACCAGGCGCACGCGCGATTTTCCGTAGTTGTTGGCTGCCAGCACCACCGATCCACGCTCCATCACTAAGGTCCCCGATACGTGGTGAACCCGAAGCGGCTGATCAGGAGCGGCAGATGGTAGTGCTGATCGGGGTCGTGAACTTGAAACAGCACGACGACCTCCGGATAAAAGGCGCGCAAGCCCTTCTCCGCATAGTAGGGGCCGGTATCGAAGGAGAGCCGGTACTTGCCGGCGCGGAGTGTGAGGCTGGCCGGAACCAGATTGCCGACGCGTCCTTCCGCATCGCTCTTCCCGTCTCCTACCGGAACCCAAGTTTGCGGCGCGGTTTCATTCTCCAAGAGAACGGAAACACCCTCGGCCGGGCGGCCGACGGTCGTGTCCAGAACGTGAGACGTCACTTTGCTCATGAGGTTAGCCTTTCCAGTCGGATGCGAGTGATCTTGCGCTGTTCCTCAGCGGCGACGCGAAGTTCCGCGTCAGGCGCGTTCTTCAGTCGTGCGCTGAGCAAGCGTAGCATTTCCGCGGCTGATTTGCCGGTAGCGCAGACAATGAATGTGTACCCGAAACGCTTCTCGTAGTCGCGATTTCCCTTGGTCAATCCGGCCAGGACGCGGGACGATGCGCGGGCCGTTCCTGACTGCTCTTTGCCCGCTTGGCCGCGGGCCTTGCGATCGCCGATCTTCGGATGGGCGGCAAAAGCCGCCAGCCAGTCTGCCCGACTCAGCGTTTGGGCCAGTGCCTCAGCCTTCTCGAAGACGGCCTCCTTCGAGACAAACGGTCGGGCGGCGGCCATTTGTGCAGCCCACTTGATCGATCCGCAGCACGCCAGAAACTCGGCCTCGGCCTCCATTTCGGTCAGAGCGTCCAAACGATCCTCGGGCGCGACGCTGCCCCAGAGACGCAGCCGGCTGACTCCGCCGTCGGGGAAGATGTTGAAACGGACATGGCTGACGCGACCCACGCGCCGGAGCTGCTTCTCCAGAAAATGGCGGGTGTGAGGACGCAAGGGCGTGTTGGGCAGCACTTCTACCCACTTCGCGTTCGCGCTGTACTCCGTACACGCTTCGAGCGTGCAACTGGCCGGGCAGTTCCCCTTGAAGTGGTTGGTGTCCACCTCGATCCGCTCGATGGTTCCCGGCGCGGCGAGGCGGATGACCATCCAGTCGTAGCCGGGACCGCGGCGACGCTTGGTTTCCCATCCGTCGCTCATGTTGCGGGCTCGTCCCGGCATCAACAAGTTGTGGCGGTTGCCGAAGTACATGTCACTGCACTCAAGGGCCAGCGCGCCGTTCTCAATCGCCGCAAGATCGATCCGCCCGCGCAGTTGATCGAGGCCGGGCTTGACCTCGCCAAAGACGCGCAACCGGGCCACGCCGCCGTCGGGAAAGATATTCAGGCGCAGATGGGTGAAGCGCTGCTGGGCGGAAATAGGAAAGGAATTGTGGAAATCGCCTTTGAGAGGGGATTTGGGCAATATCTCGACCCAACCGTCCTTTGCGTCAGCCGTTCCCTCGATCGAGCACGACTCCGGATAGTTGCCTGTGAAGTGGCTGGTGTCCACGACGACGCCGCGTACGACGCCGGGGCGGCCGAGGCGAATCAGGCACCAGTCGTATCCGGGTGTGCGCCGCCGCCGGGTTTCCCATCCGTCCATCCATTTGCCCCTGCTGGTGTACTTGCCCTCGATAAAGATGGGCTTGGTGGGTTTCAGCAGATTCCTCTTTGGCGCGAAGAACTCGTCGTTGGCCGCGACCACACCGCCGCCTAGCCGCTCGGATGCCAGATCAATAAGGTTGTTGAAATCCATTCCGCTCATTGTTCGTCAGAGTACCTGCTGTCCACGCGAGTAGACCGCCTGAATGACGCCATCCAGTTCCAATCCGTCATACGGTGTGATTTTGTGGCGTTGCCGGAGCCGGTCGGCGCGACATTGCCAGCGCCCCTCAGGATCCCACACCACCAGATCCGCATCATATCCCAGCGCGATCCGGCCCTTGCGGCCATCGAGTCCGGCCAGTCTTGCGGGCCTCTCGGACATCCATTGGACCACGCGTTCTATGCCGAATCCGCGCCTGCGGGCAGCCGTCCAGACCGCGGAGAGCGAGCACTCCAGGGAGGCGATTCCGCCCCAGGCCTTCATAAAGTCGCCGGAGGCCGGCTCCTTCATCGCCGGCTCGCAGGGCGAGTGATCGGTAACCACCATGTCGATCAGACCGCTTCCGAGGGCGCTCCACAACCGCTCACGGTTCTCTGCCTCACGGATCGGCGGAGCGCACTTGTACTGGGTAGCGCCCACGGGGATAGACTCGGCCTCGAAGAACAGATAATACGGACAGGTCTCCACCGTCAGCGGCAGACCTTCCTGACGGGCCTGATCGATGGAACCGAGCGCATTGCTGCTCGAAAGATGAACAATATGCACCGGGGTGCGGAATTCGCGGCACAGACGGATCATCAAGTCGATGGCCGCATCCTCCGCTTTGCGCGGACGGGAGGCCAGATAAGCTGGGTACTGCCGCGGGTTGCCGCGCGCGCTGCGCAACTCCTCGGGAAGCTCAGCATGGACCAGGAGTACGGCGCCCAGGTCCGCCAGCACCGGCATGGCCGGGCGCAAGTCTGCTTCCGTCACGTTGGGGAATTCGTCGACACCGGAGGGAACCAGGAAGCATTTGAAGCCCGGCACTCCGGCGTGGTGCAGTCCCCGCAGACTCTCGGTCATGCCGGGGACCAGACCGCCCCAGAAAAGCACCTCCACCGTACACTTACCCGCTGCAGCGGAGCGCTTTTGCTCCAGGGCGGCCACCGACGTGGTCGCGGGAATGGAGTTCAGTGGCATGTCCACCAGGGTGGTCACACCGCCCGCGGCTGCGGCCCGCGTTGCGGTTTCGAAACCCTCCCATTGAGTGCGTCCTGGCTCGTTGATGTGTACGTGAGTATCCACAAGCCCGGGCATAATCACCGATTTGCCGACGTCAAACACCTCTTGGCCGCGGGGAACGTCGTCAGGCTCAGTGATCGCCGCGATCCGTCCCGCTTCGATGCGCACCGCGGCCGGGCGAATACCCGCGGGTAGCGCGACGCGAGAACTGCGAAGAGTGAGCGTCGAAGACAGGTCACACCGCCGTTACGGAGGTCACAAACTCCTCCAGCAGGTTGAGGCAGACGCGAAGCCGGTATCGCGCGGTGGAGCGCATGTCGTCAATCGGCGCCACTTCTCCGCGCAAGGCATCCTGCGCCGCAGTCAGTCCGCGACCGCCAAGCAGTGCGTCCTCAGTCTTCCGGCATCGGATTACCGTGGGGGCAACGCTGCCCAGGGCAATCCGCACCTCGGCGATTCGGCCGTCCGACACGCGGGCGCGTCCGGCAAAGCAGACCTTGGAAATCGCCTGGGCCTTGCGTGTGCCGACCTTGCGATAGTATTGCCGCCATTGGGCCGCAGGACGCCGCAGATGGATCGCCTTCAGCAACTCGTTTGCGGCCAAGTCCATCTTCTTGTAACCGGTATGAAATGCGGCGTACGCGATGCGCCGCGAACCGCGCTGCGAGACGACCTCGAGTTCGGCGTCGTAAGCCAGCAGGGCGGGGCAGGAATCCGCGGCCGGGGAAGCATTCACGATGTTGCCTCCCAATGTGCCCCGGTTCTGAATCGCTACGCCGCCGGTCTCGCTCGCTGCCTGGCAGAGCATGGGGAACTCTCGCTGCAAGACGGGATGTTGACCGATTTGCGTGTAGGTAGTCAGCGCGCCGATGGTTACGTGCCCGCCGGCTACGTCGATGCCGCGCAACTCGGCCAGCGGCCACAGGTTCACGTAGCGCCGGTGTTCGAGCTTGCCCGCCTCGAGAAGTACCATTAGGTCTGTGCCGCCGGCGAAAGGACGCCATGCGCCGGGTTCCGCGGCAAGTAACGATAGTGCCTCGTCGAGTCCGGAGGGCGTGCGCAGATCGAAAGCCGGGACGTTGCTTCTCATACGGCGCAGGCTCGAACCACGGATTCGAAAATCTTGGTGTACCCGGTACAGCGGCAGAGGTTGCCGGCCAACGCCGCGCGAATCTCCTCCTCACTGGGCTGCGAGTTGTTCTCCAGGAGGTAGGCAGCCGCCATAAGCATGCCCGGCGTGCAGATTCCGCACTGTGCCCCTCCGCACTCCAGGAACGCCTGTTGGACCTTGTGCAAGCGCGCGCTCGCCGCCAGGCTCTCGACGGTCCGAATGTCTGCTCCCAGAACTTGAGCCGCGGGTATCAGGCAGCTATTCACCAACTCACCATTCAGCACGACGGCGCATGCGCCGCACTCGCCTTCGCCACATCCCTCCTTGGCCCCGGTCAGGTTGAGCCGCCCGCGTAGGACGTCGAGCAACCGCTCCATCGGCCACGCGTCAAAGGTCACTTGTTGGCCGTTGACAGTGCACGCGACTTGGATCTGGCTGCTCATCTCGATTCCAGCGCGTCCATCAGCACTTCCGGTAAGGCGGGAATGCTGTGGATGCTGACGCCCAGCGCGTTCTCGATGGCATTGACGATCGCCGGGGCGGGACCGTCCATGGGCAGTTCACCGAGACCCTTGGCCCCCGCTGGTCCATAGGCATAGGGCACTTGCTCGAAGTAGACGCGGATCGGCGGCGTGTCGGCCGAAGTGGGCATGATGTAGTTGGTCATCTGGTTGTTGACCATCTGCCCGTCCTGCCAAACCACGTTCTCATACAGCGCATAGCCGATGGCCTGGCCCACGCCGCCTTCGATTTGTCCGGCCGCGAGCACGGGATGGATCACCTTACCGACTTCTTGAATCGCGACGAAGTCGTCCACACGGGCTTCATACGTCACCGTATCCACGGAAACTTCGGCCACGTAGACGGCCCAGGCGTAAGCGCCGTAAGCGTCGCCGTGGTAGAGCGCGTCGTCCCAGTGAACGCCGGGCGGCGGCTGGTAA
>CAYPHP010000193.1:0-7012 GCA_964410045.1 uncultured Acidobacteriota bacterium
CCTCCTGCTGTCCGACCGCAAGAAGGGGCGCAGTCTGCGCGAACTGCGACCGATCCCTTTTCCACCGGGAAACGAGCGTCTTAGCGAGCAGATCGACGAGGTCGTGTACGGCCTGTAACGTTGCCTCATGGTAGTGCTCGACTCAAGCTTCCTCGTCGGTTATTACAACGAGAAAGACGTCCACCACGAGAAGGCCAAGATCCAGATGGCTGGCTTGATGGCTGGAAATTGGGGATCCGGCCTGTTGCTGGAGTATGTGTTCGTGGAAGTGGCCACCATTCTCCTCCGCAAGGTGGGTCTCGGGCGGGCCACGGAGGTCGCTGGGATTCTCTTGGACGCCCAAGAGATCGAGTCCATCAACTGCTCTGGCTTCTTCCGCGAGACCCTGGATCGATTTCAGAACCAGCCTGGCACACTCAGTTTCACGGATGCCGCCATCGTCACCGTCGCTCTCCGGCTCACGCAGGGCAAGGTACTTACTTTCGACCAGGGCATCCTGAGCTACCCCGGCATTTCACTTGTCGTTGCGCCACCCTAACAGACGAAGCGGTGCAGCATCCCTACCTCGAATGCGCCGGACCGCGGAACACCGCGTTCAGGAACAGCGTGTTCATCCCGTCCATGAAGGCGCGATGCGTCGGGTCGGCGGTGAAGGCGATCACGTGGCCGCGGCCGGAGCGTTCCACGACTAGCATCGGCTTGAAGGCCAGTTGCTTGCGGTTCTCGTCCCACAGGTAGCCGCTCAGCAGCAATTCGTTCGGTCCGAGAAACGTTGCGGCGTTCACGCCGCGGTCGAGCTTGACAGGCGTGTAGATCGCCCGGCCCGTCACCAACGCGGTCGCTTTTTCGCCGGCGCCTGCGGTGATCCAATGGTCCTGATCGAGCGCGATCCTCGCGATCACTCCAAGGAAACGATCGGGCTGTTCGGTATCCGGCTGGATGGCCCGCTCGAAGTCCCCAGGATTCGCCAGGATCCTGCCGGCCACGCGGGCATCCTGCGGTTGCCCGGCGGGCTGGCCTGCGGCCGGCGCCGAAGCCTGACCTTCCGGCCGCCGTTGCGCTCCAGCGCCACCGGTCCCACCGGCCGCGCCGCCTTCGCGGGCCAGATTCTCCTGACGAATCGACAACAGTCCGGACCTGGGATCGGCCAGGAACGCCACCGCGCCGGCCATCCCGATCAACGTGCCTCCCGCGCTCACCCAGTCCTTGACCCGCTGCAAGGCCGGTCCGCCCAAAGCCTGGGAGTAGTTGAATGCGTCGGGCAGGATCAGCACGTCGAAGCGGCTCAGATCCACTCCGCCGAGCTGCTGCGTGCGGATCGGCGTGACCGGATAGCCGAACTGGCGCTCCAGGACGAAGCGCGTCGCGCCCGCGGCGTTGCCGCTGGTCGGGGTGTCCCAAGCCATGGCGATGGCCGGACGCGGCACGACTCGCGTGTAACGGCTGCCGAAATTCACGCCGTCCTCGACGTAACTGTTGTTTGCGGCGAACACTTCGGCGCCGGACGCGGCCGCCAGCTTCTCCAGGCGGGCGTGCAGATCGGAAGAGTTGTCGAGCACTTTGAAAATCAGCGTACCCGCCGGATACTTGCGGCCCTCGAGCGTAAAGCCCTTGTCGGAACTGAGAATGCGCAGATTCGCGCGCAGCGCCGCGGTCAGGAGCCGGCTGGACGCGGTATTGCCCCAAGGCACAAGGTAAGCCACTGTCGCGCGGCCATTCACGCGTCCAGGCGGAACCCACTCGGCCTTGGCCGGCACGAAGTTGCCTTGCGACACTTCCCCGGCGCCGACGCACTCCACGTTGTACAACAAGGGCAAGGCCCAGGCCGTGGCATCGTAGTTCTCGTCTGAAAGGTTCTTCTTGCGCCGCCGTTCCATCTCCTTGACGAAGGCGTCATCGAGAGGAACTTTCTCGTCGAGCAGGTTGCGGATCAGGCGCTTGGCCGGCTGCGCCAGCACGATACTGTAGCTGCCCGCCGGATATTCCTTGCCGCCGTTCTTGAACGCGGCGGTGGCCCGACGGACTTCGATGCCCTGCTCCACCAGGATCGCCGCCAGCTTGTCGACGGCTGCGGTGTCGCCGCGCCGGGGCAGGATGAACTCCCGGACCGGTTCCTTGCTGCCCTCTTCCACGGCAGTCGCCCGGAAGCGGTAGAACTGCTCGAGCAGCTTTTCGCGGTTTACCGCCGACGCCTCCGCCGTCGAAAGCGAAGCCACAAAGTGTTTGCGGACACTTTCGCGGAAGGTATAGAGCGAGTCGTCGTAGCGCCGCAGGATCAGCCCGCGCACCGACGCGTTTTCGTAGGTCATAGCGATCCCGCCGTAGTAGCAGGGCCAACTCGCTCCGTAGCCGGGATAGAAATTGTCGTACACCTCGCGGGTGAAATAATCGAATCCGAACTTGTCGAACCACTTGGCATTGTTCTTCCCGAACAAGTGCAGGTAGTCCTTGAGGTCCTTGGCCAAGTGCGGATTGAAGGGGTCGGCCTCGGGGGCAAAGTAGTAGGTGGAGTCACCACCCATCTCGTGCAGATCGACGAAGACGAGCGGAAACCATTCCAGCAACGCTTTGACGCGAGCGCGCGTCTCCGGCTGGGTCAAGGCAAACCAATCGCGGTTCATGTCGAAGAAGTAGTGATTGGTGCGTCCGCCGGGCCACGGCTCGCTATGTTCCGCCGCAAAACTGTTCGGATCGGGCTCCAAGCCCAGCCCCACTTCAAAGCTGTGCACGAAACGCTCCCGCCCGTCGGGATTCTGCAGCGGATCGATCAACACAACGGTCTTGTCGAGGATGCCCTGGGCCATCGCGTCGCCCTGCGCGGCCACCAAGTGATAGGCGGTCATCAACGCTGCGTCGGGCGAGGAAATCTCGTTGCCATGGACGCCGTAGCCCAGCCAGATCACCGCCGGCAGGGCAGCCATGATCTGTCTGGCTTCGGACGCGGAGGTTTTGCGTGGATCCGCCAGTTTCTGCATCGCCGCCTTGATCTCCGCCATCTTGGCCAGGTTGGCCGGCGAACTGACCGCCGCGTAGATCAACTTGCGGCCTTCCCAGGTTTGACCCATTTCAAAGATCTTCAGTTTGGGCGACGCGGCTGCCAGCGCCTCCATGTACTTGACGATGTTGGCCGGCGAGGTGATCCGCTCGCCGGGATCATGGCCCAGCACTTTGCGTTGCGTTGGAATGGCCGGATCGTACTTTGCTCCGGGCCACATTTCGGGCAACGGTTGACCAGCCAAGGAGAAGACACACAGGGCGACAACGCAAACGAGGGTTCGGCGCATAAGGCGGCTATCGTATGCCAGTGCGAGCGTGTTTTCTAGTCCGACTGGTAGATCCCAGACTCCCCCGGCGGGCGCGTCTTCCACCTGCGGTGGATCCACAGCCATTGGTCCGGGTACTGGCGAATGTAGTCTTCCAGCACCTTGGTGAAAAGCTGGGTGTTGGCGGCGACGTCTTTTTCCTGGTCGCCGGTCTCGATCAGGGTGAGCGGCGGATCAAAGCGCAGGCGATAGCGAGTTTTCTCCCAGAAACCGAAGGCAGGGACCACGGCCGCGCCGGTGCGCAAAGCGATGCGGGCCATACCCGTGGACGTACACGCGGGCACGCCGAAGAAATCCACAAAGACTCCCTCCGCCAGCGAGGAGTTCTGGTCCATCAGGATGCCGACGGCTTCATTGTTCTTCAGCACGTGCAGAACCCCGCGCAGGAAATCGCGTTTTTCGATGATGCGATTGCCGGCCAAGGTCCGGTAACGATTCACCAGGTTGTTCAGATACGGATTATCCAGCGCGCGGATCATCACGTTCAGCGGATGCCCGTAGACGGATTGCGCAAAAGCGCCCAGTTCCCAAGCCCCCAGGTGTCCGGTCAGGTAGATCACACCTCTGCCGCGGGCCATCGCTGCGGCGTAATTCTCGAAGCCATCGTACGGGATCACCCGCGCCACGTTCTCGCGGGTGTAGCGGGGAAACAGCGCGAACTCGGCCAGCATCCGCGACAGGTTGCGGAAGACGCCGCGGATGATTCGGGCGCGTTCGGCCTCGCTCAGCGCGGGCATGGCCATAGCCAGGTTCTTGCCGGCCACGCGGCGCAATCGGGGCGCCAGGGCGTAGAAAAGCATGCCCACCAGTCCCGCCATCCCGCGCGCCAAAGGACGCGGAAGCAGCCCCAACGCTTTCACGATGGGCCACAACAAGGCGTATTCCAGTCGATAGCGCAGCAAAGCGCAATCGTAGCAGGGGATAGGGGATGGGGGATAGGGGATGGTACACTTCGGTTGCATGGCCAGCGAGCCGGCTCGAGCCCCATCCCCCAACTCCCATCTTCTGTCCCCCGCATATGCGGCTTTCCTGGCCGTCCTGGTCTTCTTTCTCTACTTCTATCGCTCTTCTGCCGTGGGTCTGGTGGGTCCAGATGAGCCGCGCTACGCGCAGGTGGCCCGGGAGATGCTCCGATCCGGCGACTGGATCACGCCGCACCTGATGGGTGAGGTCTGGTTCGAGAAGCCTCCGCTCTATTACTGGCTGGCAGCGGCCAGCTTCAAGATTGGCGGGGTCAATGAACAGACCGCGCGTTTTCCCGCGGCGCTGTTTGCTGCCGGATTCCTGGTGTTCTTCGGGTGGCTCGGACAGCGGCTTTTCCCCGGTGAAACCATGCGTTACGCGTTGCCGATCCTGCTGACATCCCTGGGCTGGATCGGATTCGGTCGCGCGGCGTCGATGGAGATGTTGTTTTCCGCCTCCCTGGCTGGCGCGTTGCTGGCGATGGGGCTGTGGTTGTGGCAGGGCCGCCGCCGTTGGCTCTTCACCTTCTTTGGACTGCTGGCACTGAGCACCCTGGCCAAGGGCCTGGCCGGCATCGTACTGGCCGCGTTGATCCTGGGAATCTATTGCTTGATCACTCGGGAATGGCGCTGGCTGCTGCGCGTCCTGAATCCTTGGGCTCTGGTGCTGTTCGCAGTCGTGGCCCTGCCTTGGTACGCGTCGATGACGTTCATGCATGGCGACCTCTTCATTCAAGACTTCATCATCAAGCATCACTTCAAACGGTTCGTGACCGATGAGCTGGCTCATCCCGGACCTTGGTGGTTCTACTTGCCGGTGCTATTGGCTGGGTTGTTTCCCTGGACGGCGCACTTGGGCGCGTTGCGCCCCGGTGATCTGCGGCGCGACAACCGGAGGCTCTTCCTGCTGATCTGGGTGCTGGTTACCCTGGGCTTTTTCTCGGTTTCCCGGGGCAAGCTGCCCGGATATATCCTGCCGGCGTTGCCGGCGCTGGCGCTGTGGATCGGCGAGGACTGGAAGCGCGCCTCCCGGACCCGTGTGCGGATCATCAGCGTGCTGCAAGGCTGCATGCTGTTGGCGCTGGGCTTTGCAGGATCGCTTCCGGACGCCTTGGCCCGTGGCGTGGGCCGTGCGTCGTGGTCATTCTCGGGGTCCACAGTGGTTGCGGGCATCGTCGCGTTGTTGCTGGTCTGGCTGGCTTGGCGCGGACGCCGCTTCGGCGCTGCCGTCCTCATCGCGGTCATCCCACCCTGCTTCCTGCTCTGGCTGCTGGCCGCGATCGCCCCGCAAGTGGACGGCAGGGCTTCCGCGCGACCGATCGCCGCCGTGGTGTGCGGAAAGCCGTTCGCCTTGGGCGACGTTCGCCGCCATATCCGCTACGGTTTGCAGTTCTACTGCGACCGCCGTTTGAGTGACGCTCCCGGCTCCGAGTACGTGCTCTCCAGCGCGGAAATCCCTGGGGCCAGCGCCGTGCACCGCTTCCCCGACGCCGGACTGACGCTCTGGAAGAAGTAGCCATCATTGGACCTGGGACTGTGGATATGGTGAAATCAGGGCGTGGAAATCCTCGACCTGCGCCAGTTCCGCGCGCTTCAACTGGATGCTCTGCTGGAGGAAGAACGCGTTCTCTGGCTGAAGCAGTTGCGGTGGGACTATCGCGGGTCGGTGGAATTGATCAAACGCTTTGTCGAATCACGCTCCCTGCCCGGCTATGCCGCGGTTTCTGACGGCGAGGTGGTGGGGTACAGCTTCTTCGTCTATGAGGACCACAAGGGCCTGATCGGCGACTTGTTCGTTGCCGAGGGCCATCGAGGGCCCCTCGAAGAGCGCCTGCTGGTCCACGCGATCGAAACCATTCGCGGGACGCCCGGCATCCGGCGGGTGGAATCGCAGCTCATGATGTATCCCCAGGAATCGCTGGAGGCGATCTTTCGGGTCCAGGACTTTCGCTGCCACAGCCGCCGGTTTCTGTATCTCAACCTGGCTGACGTGCCCTGGCTGCCCGTGCGCCGTCTGCCACGGATCGAGATGAAGGCGTGGCAGGAGAGTTATTTCGATGAAGCCGCGACCTTGATCACCCGGGCCTACGCCGAACATGTGGATAGTCAGATCAACGATCAGTACCGCTCGCTCGGCGGCGCTTTGCGATTCCTGCGAAACATCATCCATTACCCGGGATGCGGAACGTTTCACCCTCAAGCCGCCTGGGCGGCTTTTCCCGAGGGGAGTTCGGACATGTGCGGCCTGGTCCTGACCTCAGTGGTGAACCAGGGCGTCGGGCATATTACCCAGGTCTGTGCGGCTCCGGAATTCCAAGGCGCCGGCTTGGGCTACGAGCTGATGCGGCGCGCCGTGGAGTCGTTCCGCGCCGCCGGATATCAGGGGCTGAGCCTGACGGTGACCGCGGCCAACACTGCCGCCATGTCGCTCTATGAGCGCATGGGCTTTCAAACGCTTCGGGAGTTCTCGGCTTACGTCTGGAATGCGGATTCGTGACCTATGGGCAAAGATCCATCTGACGAATCCCGACGTCAGGCGCAGGAGTGCTTCGCACAGGCCTACCAGCACCAGATGAAAGGCGAGTTGGAGGAAGCGATCTCGCTATACCAACGTTCGCTGGAACTTTGCCCGACGGCCGAAGCTCACACCTTTCTGGGCTGGACCTACAGTTTTCAGCAGCGCTACCAGGAGGCCTTGGCCGACTTTGCCAAAGTGGTGGAACTCGA
>CAYPHP010000194.1:0-6966 GCA_964410045.1 uncultured Acidobacteriota bacterium
AATCTGTAATGTAGCCTACAGTCATTCCCTGCTCCACGTACGTGCCGCGCTTGACGGTCGCGTAGAAGATGCCCGAGACGTCGCTGGTGACGCTGGCGACCTTTTCGATCCACACGGGATGCTCCACCAGACGCACCGTGCCGGTCAACATCTTCAGGTAGCGCATGACGTTCAGGCAGCCGTTGACCAGCACTTCCACATCTTCCGGCTCGACCGTGCCGGCGTGCCCGGCCTCAGCGGTCAGCGACGGCTTGCCGCGAGTGGTTGCGGTGTTCTCGAGATAGCGCGATGCGTTGGGATCTTTCGGACGTTCAGTGGAAATGATGATGTGGTCGAGTCCGAAAGCCAGGACCATCTCGCGAGAGATGCGGTCTTGTTGCTCGTTGCCGGTCTTGGTCCAGTAGCTGTACGGACGCAGGCTCTCGTCGAGATCGCCGCCGTGCAGATCAATCAGGTGATCGCATTTCTCCACGATTTGCTTGGTGATCAGGTAAGACGCCCGCTCGGTCTGAGTGCCGTCCATGCGCCCAGGATAGAAGCGGTTCATGCTCTTGTTGTCCACCGGGTTGACGTGGACCACTTTCTGGTCGAACGACGCGCGGTTCACCAGCGGCGCCAGAATCACCGTCCCGGAGATCTCCGCGGGGTTGAGCCTCGTGATCAACCGCTCGACGGCGATGATCGAGGCGTACTCCGTGCCGTGCGCGCCGGAGACAATCGCCAGCACGGGACCCGGCTTGGCCCCATGCACGACGACGACGGGGATACTGGTGGCCGCGTCGCTGCCGGCCGGCACTTCAATGAATCCGGTAGCTTTCTGCCCGCGCGCTGCGGTAGCAGTGCCTACTGTGAAGGACTGCGCGATCGCCAAGGAGGTGAACAGGAGGGGAGCGATGTACTTGAGCATGCGCGGATAGTATCGCCGTGGACGATCCCTCGCAACGAAAAGACAACTAGCGTTTCAGGCGCCTTTCGAAGAAGACCAGGCTGTAGAAGCGAGCGAAGCAATCACGGCAACGGTAGGGACGTAGGAGCAGCATTCTGAGGACGTAATGCTCAAAGCGGTTCCGGCTGCGGGACCGTTCGATTTCCGTACTCTTACACCTGCGACAACTGAGGACGACTGCCCCTGGGGCCCGAATGCGCTTGCTCCTTCCGTTACCCTTCCGAAAGAAAGCTTACCTTACGGGCCTACCTGTCGGCTAGCGCGGCGTACAGGACGAATAACATCAGGCAGAAAAACGCGGTTCCAATGCCCAGCGCGAACCCGGACTGAACACTCAGAAAGCCAGGAAGCAGACCTTCGAACTTGTAGTCTGCCAAGGTCGCCGCTAGATCCATCCGGCCGAACCACTTTCCAAACTGCGGCCATTCCCAGGCCAGAGCTGCGATCAGACCCGTGAGCACCGAAGCATAAGCCACCTTCTCGGCGACACTGACCGGCTTCAAGGCTTCCGCAGTGGCTTCGCGGCGAGCGCGGAGTTGGGCCTTGAACCAGACCAGCCCGGCGCTGGGAACCTGCACCTCGGCGGAAACCAAGTCCCCATCCTTCCGCATGGATTCCAGGACCACCACCAGGTCGGAACAGGCCGGGCAAACGTCGAGATGGGTCCGCAATTCGGCCAGACGGCCCGATTGCACGGCTTCGAGGACTTCCGGCTCTCGCTCACAGGGCGGCCACTTCATACTCTTGCGCTCCGCCGCAACACCGCGGCCAGCTTTTGCCGCGCCCGAAACAGCAGCGGACGCACGCTGTTCTCCCGCAGTCCGGATACCGTGGCGATCTCTTTGTGACTGGACCCCTCGACGTACGCCAGCCAAAGCAGTTCCCGCTCTCTCGGCTTGAGATGCTGGAAGGCGTGGGCCAACTCCGAGCGATGCTCCACTTGGTCGGCCGCGCTCGGCTGCGTGCTGACGGCCGCTGCTGCTTCATCGCCGCCCACCATCACCGGTTCGCGCTTCCCTTTGCGCCAGTTGTCGCGCAGCAGGTTGCTGGCGGTCATGAACAGATAGCTCTTGAGCTGGGCCTCCGCCATGGCCGGCAGCCGGGTACGCAACATGCGGAAGTAGCTTTCCTGGACCAGGTCGTCGGCAGCCGCGCGATCGCCGGTCACACGGGCCAGGTAGCACCAAAGCGGCCGGGCCGTTCGCTCGTAGAAGGCCCGGAATCGCTCCTCGTCCATGTGGAAGGTTTCGTCAGTCGCAGCTTTCGCGGCTGGGCAAAACTCGTTCCCGGTCATGAGGTATTCGTTCATCGTTCCATCCTGGGGGCGGCTACCAGACCCAGGGACTTAGACAGAATATACGAAAAACCCGCCGAAAGCAGGCACCCGACTCCCAAGGCCAGGGAAAGCGTGCCATAGACGAGCAACGCTTGCCCCTCGTCGACAATCTGGTTCTGCAGCCACAGGAAGGCCACGCCCACCATCAGTACGATCACACCGATTTGCGCGGACCACAGAACTCGTCCATAGGGGAACGAGGAACTCTGGGCGCGTTCGATCTCAAACGGTGTGGACTCCAGGAATCGCTTTCCGGCCTCACTCTCCATATAGGCCAAGAGTTCCTGGCTGGAGGCCATCCGCTCCAGCAGCTTGTTGTGCGTATCGGTCTGGATCGCAGCGACCCTGTTCCAGCGCCGGTTTTCCAGGATGACCCGGATCAGCCAGAGGATCGAGCCCAGAATGATGACGAAGACCAGGAAGGGAAGGATATAGTCCAGCGCTTGCTCGCGGCGGTCGCCTTGACGCATGCGGTTGATGGTGTCGCGCAGGACGTCCTGACGCATGCTGGACATCTGGCGGTAGAGTTCTTCGTTGATCTTGTCCTGGTCACGCTGAAAGCGAGCCCTCTCCTCGGCGATGACCTCTTCTTCTTCCGCGGCAGCCCGGCTCTTCTTGGCTGCGGCACGCGGTTCGGCCACTGCTTCTCTTTGGGCCAGCAGCGGCTCGCTTGCCAGGGTCACTACGGCAAAGCCGGCGAACAGGACGGCTGCGAGGCTGGTTCGTGTGGTGAGGCGCATGGTGTTGGTCATAGCTCCTTTTCATGCGCTAAAACGACGGTCCAGGGCCGCCGTTAACAGGAAAATGCGGGTACCGGGTTACGCCTTGGAATCCGCCGGTTGGGGGTCGCTAGGGCGAATCGCCAGGTTCAGACCTTTGGTTTCCGGCAGCAGCCAGACCAGGACGCCCGACAGAGCGGCGAAGATCGCTCCAAGGGCGATCCCTTCGGCGAAGGTATAGCGCGTGGCCACCGCGGTGATGATCACCGGAGCCAGAAACTGAACACCACGGGAGAAGTTGTAGATGATCCCCAGGGCGCTGGCCCGTAAACGAGTGGGAAACAGTTCGCTTAAGAGCGGTCCGATGCAACCCCAGTTCCCTTCTCCAAAACCCATGGTGAAGACCACCAACAGGAGGATCGCCGGGTGGCTGATGGTCAGCGCCCATCCCACGGTGATTAATGCCAGGCAAACGGCCTTCAGAAACGCGAAGATCGAGTAGCTTGGGCGCCGCCCAAAGCGATCGCTGGCAAAGCCGAAGAGGACGTAGCCGATCAACGAGCCGATCTGGCCGAGGAAGAGCAGACTTGCCGAGTCTTCCAGGGAAAATCCGCGGACCTTGTGGTAGTAGCTGGGCAGCCAGATGTTCTTGAACCAGTAACCAGCCATAGCCGCGGACGTGAGCGAAAAGGCCAGGATGGTGGCCTTCCGCAGGCCCGGGTGGAACATCTCGACGGCGCGGGCCCAGTGCCCTTCCGATTTTTCGCCGCGATGCTTCAGCCAGAGGTCGGATTCCGGCATCTCCTTGCGGATGAAGATCACGATCAGAGCGGGCAGCGCCGAGAGAATGAACGTCCAGCGCCAGCCGATCACGGGAGCCAGATAGTTGCCTACCGCGGTGGAGAGCAGCAGGCCCACCGTGGAACCGGTCTGTAGGTACGATCCGTATCGCCCGCGCACCGCCGGTGGAACGGTTTCGCCGACCAGAGCGTGGGCCACAGCCCATTCGCCACCTACCCCTAGCCCGGTGATGGCGCGCGCCAGGAGTAAGGTCCACATGTCGACGGCCAGACCTGACGCGCATGTCCCGGCGCTGTAAATCAGGATGGTGGCCATCAGCATCGGCCGCCGGCCGTAGCGGTCCGCCAGTGCGCCAAAGACGAGCCCGCCCACCGCGGTGAACGCCAACGAACTGCCCAGCGCCCATGACTGAGCCTGGGCGTCCAGGCGAAGCTCCTGAGCGATGGGAGTGGACGCGATCAGGAAGCTGAGCAGGTTCAGGTCGTAGAAGTCGAAGATCCATCCCAGCCAAGCGAAGCCCAGGATCTTGCGATGGATCGCCAGGGGCGTATCGTGCTCGCTCAGCAGCTTGGACATGAGGGGAGACAGTACCACGACTATGGAAAGCTCCAAGATTGAATTAAGATGCGGAGATCATGAGGTTTTTTCTAACCTTGCTGCTCGTTTGCGCGACGGCCTCGGGCCAGCCGCCGCAGGACAACATCCTGGTCTATACCCGGAACGGAAAGGGCTACGTCCACGACAACATCGCGGATAGCGTCGCGGCCATCAAGAAGATGGGCGCCGCGAACGGCTTCACCGTGGAGGTAACCGACGATCCGGCGCGATTCACCGACGACAACCTGAGGCGCTACAAGGCCCTGGTGTTCTCCAACACCAACAACGAAGCCTTCACCGATGAATCACAACGTGAGGCGTTCAAGCGCTATGTCGAATCCGGAGGCGGATTCGTGGGGATCCACTCGGCATCGGGGTCCGAGCGCAATTGGCCTTACTTCTGGCACGTGCTCGGCGGGAAGTTTCTTTACCATCCGAAACTGCAGGAGTTCACGATCCGAGTTGTGGACCGCGAACATCCGTCGACGAGACACCTGCCCGCCAACTTCCAGTGGGAAGACGAGTGTTATCACCTGGAGTTCATGAATCCGAATATCCATGCGCTGCTGGTCACTGATCCGGCGAAACTTCAGAATCCCGATCGCTCCAAGCATCCGTTCGAGTTGGTAGGAGATCGCCTACCGCTGTCGTGGACACTCCGATCCGGCACCGGCCGCCGGTTCTATACCGCGCTGGGCCACAAGAAAGAGCACTACAGCAATCCACTTCTTTATCAGCACATTTTGGGTGGCGTGCTCTGGGCCATAGGACGTTGAACACGCACACCCGTCGAGGGTTTCTGTGGACCTTCCCCCTCGCGGCCGGTGTGTCGCGGGTCCTATCGAGTCAAGCGCCTCCTCGCGTTCGTACGATTGCCGGAATCGGGACTGCCGGTGCCGGACCAGACGAAGGCGATGCGTTACAGACGGCGATCAGCAACCCATACGGAGTGGTCATCGGTCCAGATGGCGCGTTGTATTTCTGCGATCTGGACACCGCCCGCATCCGGCGGATCGATCTGAAGACTGGAAGGATTACCACCGTGGCCGGCAATGGCCGCGCTGGCTTCTCGGGTGACGGCGGGCCGGCAACGGCGGCTTTGTTGAAGACTCCCCACGAAGTGCGATTCGATTCCGATGGAAACCTGTACGTGGTGGAGCGCGACAATCACTGCGTCCGGCGAATTGACCGGCGGACCCGCGTCATTACAACGATTGCGGGCAGCGGTACGCCTGGTTTTTCGGGTGACGGTGGACCTGCGGTGAAAGCCCAGCTCCGCCAGCCGCACAGCATCGCTTTCGACTCCTCCGGCAACCTGCTGATTTGCGATGTCGCCAACCATCGCATTCGGATTGTCGATCCTAAGACCGGCAGCATTAGCACGTTTGCCGGAACGGGCGAGCGCCAGCGCGCGCCAGATGAGGCTTCCCTCGACAATGTGTCGCTCAACGGGCCGCGCTCCATCGATACCGACGGCCGCGGCGGGATTTATCTTGTGCTTCGCGAGGGCAATGCCGTCTTTGCAATCGATGAGCGCACACGACGAATCAAGCGGATCGCTGGAACCGGCGAAACCGGATTCACCGGTGATGACGGGCCAGCGCTTGAAGCCAGGTTTAACGGCCCGAAAGGCATCGCCTGTTCCCCAGACGGAGACGTCTTTATTGTCGACACGGAGAACCACGCGGTTCGAATGATCGATGCGAGATCCCAGAAGATCACCACGTTGATTGGGACCGGCGAGCGCGGTGACGGTCCCGACGGCAACCCACGCCTCTGCAAACTGGCCCGCCCCCATGGCGTTTTCTTCCATCAGGGCCGGGTCTACGTCGGCGACAGCGAGAATCATCGCATCAGGGTGTGGGGCTAGCGGGCACGCGGGTTTCTTATGGTACTGTACCGCCATGCGACGGCTACTCCTCGTGATCGTTCTGGCTTCTCTCGCTGCATTTGCACAACTTCCGGCGCCTAACGCGGCCGGCGTGTCGATGGGGCATCTCCACCTCATGTCGCCTGATCCCGAGCCGATGAAGAAACTGTTCGTCGAAGTGCTGGGAGCGGAGGTAGTGAAGGCTGGCCCACTGGAACTGTTGAAGCTGCCGGGTATGTTCATCATTGCGGGACGGTCGCGCAATCCGGTTTCGGGAGGCTCGGACGGATCCACCGTCGCCCACATTGGATTCGCGATGAAAAGCTACACCGACCTGAAAGCTAAGCTTGCCGCCGCGGGAGTCACCTTCTCGCGCGACAACGCCGAAGCCCGGCAGATCATGGCTAACTTCCCGGACAAGCTGGTCGTGGAGTTCACTGAAGTGCCCACGATCAAGGCGTCGGTGGAGTTTCACCACATCCATTTGGCATCCACAGATCAGGAGAAACTGCGTGCCTGGTATGTGAAGACCTTCGGAGCGGTTGCCGCCAAGCGCGGCAATTTCCTAGCTGCCATGATCCCCGGTGGCGAGGTGGATTTCCGCGTCGCGCAGGAGGCGCAAGCTCCTACCAAGGGACGCTCGCTCGACCACATCGGTTTCGAGGTGAAGGGGCTGGAGGAATTCTGCAAGAAACTC
>CAYPHP010000195.1:0-6962 GCA_964410045.1 uncultured Acidobacteriota bacterium
GAATCGGCGATGTAGACGTTGCTGGTCGCGTCCACCGCAATCGTCTCTGGGAAATTGAAGGAGGCAGCGGTGGCTAGTCCGCCGTCACCGCTGAAGGCGTTAGTACCGTTGCCAGCCACCGTGCTGATGATTCCGCCCGGCGTCACCGTCCGGATTCGGTGGTTGCCCTTGTCTACAATGTACAAGTGGCCTGCAGCGTCAAGGGCCACCGCAGTGGGCGCGCGAAGGGTTGCGGCCGTAGCCAGGCCGCCGTCGCCAGAAAAGCTCGGAGTGCCGTTCCCGGCCGTGGTACTGATGATCCCAAGCGGAGTGACCTTGCGGATTCGCTGATTCTGCGTATCGGCGATGTAGATGTTGCCTACCGCATCCACAACCACATCGTTAGGTTCAAAAAGGAAAGCACTGGTGGCCGACCCACCATCACCTGAAAAAGCACCAGTGCCCCTGCCGGCTACGGTGCTGATAGTCCCTGTAGTCGTGACCTTGCGGATGCGGTGGTTAAGTTGGTCGGCGATGTAAAGATTACCGGCGACGTCCACCGCCACCCCGTAGACATGAAAGAAGGAAGCGCTGGTGGCTGGGCCGCCGTCACCGGAGAAGCCACGCACTCCGTTGCCGGCCACGGTGCTGATGGTTCCGGCAGGAGTGACTCTGCGAATGCGCTCGTTGCCGGAGTCGGCAATGTAGAGATTGCCGGCTAGGTCGACCGCAACATCTCTCGGTGCCCAGAGGGAGGCGTTGGCCGCTGGTCCACCGTCACCAGTGAAGCCGCTCGTTCCGTTGCCGGCCACGGTGCTAATGGTCCCCTCAACGGTGATCTTGCGGATACGGTTGTTGAGGGTGTCGGCGATGTAGAGGTTACCGGTCCCATCTGCCGCCACACCGATAGGGAGATTGAGGGGCGCGCTGGGAGCTGGCCCGCCGTCACCGGAAAACCGAAAGAGCCCATTGCCGGCCACCGTGCTGATGCTACCGGCCGGAGTGACTCTGCGCAGGCGGGAGTTGTCGGCAACGTAGAGGTGATTCGCCGGGTCCACCGCCATACTTAGAGGAAAATAGAGCGAAGCGCTGAAGGCCGGTCCTCCGTCACCGGAGAATCCAGAAACTCCGTTGCCTGCGACTGTGTTGATGATTCCTGCGGCGGTGACCTTGCGGACGCGGAAGTTGTTGGAGTCGGCAATGTACAGGTTGTCGGCCGCGTCCACCGCGACGGCAAATGGGGAATTAACGGAGGCCCTGATGGCCGCTCCGCCGTCTCCGGAGAACCCAGGAACCCCGTTGCCGGCCACCGTGCTGATGATCCCATTCGACGCGACCTTCCGGACGCGGTTGTTGAATGTGTCCGCGATGTAGAGATTGCCGGCCCTGTCGAGCGTCACACCGTAAGGACCAGAGATGGAGGCACCGGTGGCCGGACCGCCGTCACCGGAGAATCCAGAAACTCCGCTGCCGGCCACTGTGGTGATCGTGCCAGCCGGGGTGATCTTCCGGATGCGGGTGGAGTCGGCAACGTAAAGGTTCCCAATAGCGTCCACCGTTATGCCGAAAGGCCCCCGGAGGGAGGCACTAATGGCTGGCCCACCGTCACCAGAGATGCCCTGAATGCCGTTGCCGGCCACTGTGGTGATCGTGCCAGCCGGCGTAATCTTTCGGACGCGGTGGTTGCCGTTGTCGCCGACGTAAACGTTGCCCGTCGCGTCCACCGCCAAGCCGATCGGCGAATTGAGGGAGGCGCTGGTGGCTGTCCCGCCGTCGCCAGAGAACCCCTGCGTGCCGTTGCCGGCCACGACTGTCAGAACTCCGCCTGGTGAAATCTTCACCACTAAGTGATTTAGCCTATCCACGGCAAAGATGTTGCCGGAGGTATCTAGTGCAACGCCGTAAAGCGAGCTGAGCGGGGCGTCGATCGCCGGCTTTCCGTCACCGCGAAATACCCATTGGCTTCCCGCGGTCGTAGTAATGACTTGGGCCAGACAGGAACGAGGGACGAGAAATGTAGTATTAGCAAGAAACCAAGTAGCAACGAAGATTCGTACGGCGCCCCGCGCTGCTTTGTTCAATCCCATGCCCCCTCATGAGTAACAGTGTCGATGGCCAGTCTACCGCAAGAAACACGCTACTGAGCCTTCGGCCAGAGTGCCGCGACCGCAGCCCACAACATCACCAGCAGGAAGATTGCCACGAAGACCTTGGGCAGGGGCTGTTTATCGGGAAGCATAACGATCAGGGAAGTCGGTAATTACCACGTTCACTCCCAGGCCCTTCATGTGCTCGACGGCGGCTGGCGTGTTTACCGTCCAGGTAATTAAGCCAAGGCCGCGCTCGCGTGCGGTGCGGGCCAGGCGTGGGGTCAGTACGGTGTGGTGCGGGCACAGGTAGTCGAGATCCGGGCGGCGGGCCCAGCGGGGCAGCAGCAACAACGGACGCTTGAAGAGCCATCCGGTCGGCGTGGACGGTGAGAGTCGCTTGACCTCGCGCACAACGCCCTTGCGAAACGAGGTCACCACATACCGGTTCGGTTGCAGGTGACGGCGGGCTAACGCCAGCACCGGTTTCTCGATCCCGGCTACCTTCAGTTCGATATCCAGCCAGGCGGACGAGAACTCCTTCAGCACGTCTTCGAGCAGCGGCAGATCGAGTTGTGCCGCCGTGGACCGTGCCACTCGCAACCGGCCGTGCTTAGGATTGTGGATCACCACAAGACGGCCGTCGCGGCTGCGGCGGACGTCGAACTCGAAGCCGTGCGCACCCATCTCCAGCGCGCGACGGAATGACGCCGGCGTGTTCTCCGGCAGTTCGCGTGGCGCTCCACGATGGCCGAGTACGATCATGCAGGCATTATCGCACTACAATACGGAGGATTGGGCCACAGAGGCACAGAGGGCACAGAGGTCGGAGTCTTGCTGCTGTTGACGATTGCGCTCTATGCGTTCTCGTTGGGGGGAGGATTTGTTTACGACGATGAGCAGTTGCTGGTGGAGACGCCGCGGCTGGTGACCGCGAACGTCAAGCTGGCGTTCACAAGCGACTTCTGGGGATTGCCCGCAGGGGCGTGGCGATCGCTGCATTACCGCCCCGCGGCGATGCTGGCGTACTCCGGCGTGTACCGCATGTTCGGACTGTCGCCGTTCGCCTTCCACGCTGCGAACATCCTGTTGCACGTCCTGGCGACGCTTGCGTTTTTCTACCTGGTGCGAGCGCTGTGCCGCGAAGCGGCGCTGGCTGCCGCCGCGCTGTTTGCCGTGCATCCGCTGCACGTGGAGGCAGTGGCGTGGATGACCGGCCTGACGGAAACGCTGATGGGAGCAGCGATACTCGGATCGCTGGCGCTGTTTGTACACAAGCGCTACGCCTGGAGTTGGGTGCTGGCTGCGGTTGCGCTGCTGAGCAAGGAAGGCGCGCTGATCATTCCAGTGCTGGCGCTGCTGCTGGCGACCGGCAACTGGAAGGATCGCTTGCGCCATGCGCTGCCGTTCGCTCTCATGGCGGCTGCGTATCTGGCCGCGCGGGCCATCGTTCTGCCTCGACCTCCGCAAGGAGCGCTGCTTCGGCTGCTCACGAGTGGACTTGCCGACATGCCCGCAGTTGCGGCTCACTATGTGACCTCGCTATTCGCGCCCTGGCCGTTGGCCATCCATTACGTGCTGCCGGGGGTCTGGCTGATTGCGGTCGCGGCCGGCATCGCAATACTGTGGCTCGCGCTTGGCCGCATTGCAGGCATGGGCGCGGCGGCGGCGCTGGCGGGTCTTCCGCTGCTGATTCCGGTGGTCACGTCAGCGCTGATGGTCGAGTTCCTGAAGATCCAAGATCGCTACGCTTACCTCGCGACGGCAGGAGCGTGCCTGGCGGCCGCGCTCATCCTGCGCCGCCTGCCCGCTCGTGGATTACTCTATGCCTGCCTGTTGATCGTTCCGCTCGGCGCGCTGGGCACTTACTTGCAGATCCAGGTCTGGCAGGACAACGAATCGCTTTGGACGCACACGCTCGAAGTCACGCCATCGTCGAAGCCGGCGGCGCTGAATCTCGGTTATTCGTTGTATGTGGAGAGCCGATTCTCGGAGGCCGAACGCGTCTATCGAAACGCGCTGCAACACCGGCCCGAAGATCATGAGCTGAAGAAGATGCTGGGGCTGGTGGAGAAAGAGATTGCGCGGAGGAAGAAGTGAACGGAGGGCGGGTACGGAGGCCCGCCCCTACTTGATCTCCGCCACCAGCTTCTTGAGCGCTTTCAACGGATCTTTCGACGCCCGGACCTTCCCGTCGAGCATGCCGAAGAAGTAGGCGTCCAGGATTTTCTGATAGCGCGGCGATTCGGGAGTCACGCCCAGCGTCGCCAATTCCGCGCCCGGCAGAGTCTGGCGGGCCTTGCGCTGGCGATGGAGGTAGTTCTTCACCTTGTCGACGGCCTTCTTGGGTCCGCCGGCCAGGAGCAGGAAGAGCATCAGTTCGCCGGGCTGCTTCTCCAAGAGCTGATAGGCCTTCGACGGCGGGTTGCCGTTCTTGCCCATCAAATCTGCCGCCAGCCGCTTGGCTTGATCGGGGAGGTGCATCCACGGGTCGGTGTCGGCGCGCTTCATGCCCAGCCGGCGCACCAGGTCGGAGCGCTCCCGCGCCGATAGCTTGGCCAGCAGGAAGTGAAGGAAGGGTCCGTAGAAATGCAGGGAGATCCCTTCGTCCTCAAACTGCTCGCGGATCTTATTGGCCGCGGCCAGGGTGTGCAGATTCAAACGCGCGCCGTCGAGCCGCGGATGGAACGCCGTGATCAAGCCTTCCTTGGCCAGCGTGCGCAGGATGTCCACGGCGTAGTCTTCACGGGCCAGTTCGCGGAATTCTTTCAGCAGGCTGGGAATGGCCGCGGACTGGATGTAGCGGTTCTCCAGCGCCGAGCGGAACAGCGACTCGGTCTTGGCTTCCAGGGTGAAGCGCAGACGGGTGGCGAAGCGCACCGCGCGGATCATGCGCACCGGATCGTCCAGGAAGGAGTAGTTGTGCAGCACCCGAACTTCATGACGCTCGATGTCGGCGACGCCGTTGTTGGGATCGAGCAGCAACCCGCGCGAGTTCGGATTCAGCGACAGGCCGATGGCGTTCATCGAGAAGTCGCGGCGGCGCAGATCCTCGTAGATTCCGGCGAAGTCGATTACCGGCGGCGTGCCTGGACGGTTGCGGCGCTCGGCGCGGCACGCCGCGATTTCCACGGTCACGTCGTTCGGGAACAGCAGGTCCGCGGAACGGAGCTTCTCGTTCTGTTGCAGCACCTGAACGTCGCTCTTCAGCAGGGATCTGATGACCTTCTGGGCCGGACCCTCGACGGCGAAGTCCAGATCGCGGACCGGGTAGCCGTAGATCATGTCGCGGAGGGCTCCGCCCACCAGGTAAAGATGCAAGCCGTGATGCGTGGCGGCCTGCTGCACGCGTTCCACCACCCGGAGTTGCTCCGGGCTCAGGCGGGTCTCGAGAAGAAAGACAAAGTCTGGCATAGGTTATGCCCGCGGGTGATGCTGTTCGTACACCTGGCGAAGCCGGCTGCCCACCACGTGGGTGTAGATCTGCGTGGTGGAGATGTCGGCGTGGCCCAGCATTTGTTGCACTGATCGCAAATCGGCGCCCCGCTCCAGCAGGTGCGTGGCGAAACTGTGCCGCAACAGATGCGGCGTCAGCGGCCGGGAGATCCCGGCCAGCCGGCCGCTGGCCGAGATGATCTGCCAGAAGCACTGGCGGGTCATCGGCTTCCCACGACCGGTCACAAACAAGTACGGCGAGTTGCGGCCCTTCAACAGTTTGGTCCGGCCGTCGCGCATATAGGTCTTCACCGAGGCCAGGGCTTGCTGGCCCACCGGCGACAAACGTTGCTTGTTCCCTTTACCCGTCACCTGCAAAAACGCGTAGGGACCTTCCACTTGCAGATTTCCCACGCGCAGCGAAATCAATTCCGAAACGCGCAAGCCGCTGGCGTATAGCAGGTCCAGCATCGCGCCATCGCGCATGCCTCGCGGCTGCGAGCGGTCCGGCGCGGCCAGCAGCCGTTCCACTTCCTCCACCGTCAGATACTTCGGCAGAGTCTTCCAGATCTTGGGCGAGGCCAGGTTCAGCGTGGGATCCTCGGCCATCCGCTTTTCCTGCAACAGGAAACGGTAGAAGCCTCGCAAGGTGGCCATGTGCCGGGCCACGGTCCGCTCCCCCATCCCCGCGCGGGTCAGCTCCCCCAAGTACTCCTGAAGCTGAAGCCGCTTTACGTCCAACAGCCCCCAACCGCGCTCCGTCAAGGTCCCGGAAAACCGGTACAGATCGCGCCGGTACGCCTCGGCGGTGTTGGCGGCTAACCGCTTTTCCACCCTCACGTAGTTGAGGAAATCCGCCAAGGCCCGGCTGGTCTCCGGACTCCACCGCCGCTCCGGCTCGGCGCCTGAGGCCTGATGCTGTTTCATTCTCCTCCGCCCGATTATGCTATGGCTGGAGCCGATGGGGGTCCCTTTTTCCTGCGGGCGATACCATAAACGTCACTAAGTTCCTCGCAGCGCAGGAGCCAGGCAGTCGCGAAGTAGGCTCCCGCGGATATCGCCAGGATCAGCCCCAGCTTGCCCGCTTGCCACCCGAAGGTCTGACCGCCTACAAAACGAACCCAATGCGATAATCCCCATGTAATCAATCCCATACAGGCGGACGCCACCCCCACTCGGAGCACGCTCAGGATGATCTGACGGCCTCCGAACCGGCCATGCCGCTGGCGGAAGATCCAGAACAGCAGAGTCGCGTTCAATACCCCGGCCAGCGACGTCGCCAGGGCTGGACCTCCGTTCAGCAAGGGCTTGATAAATAAGATGTTTAGCACGATGTTCAGGGCCATCACCAGGATCGCGATCCGGACCGGGGTGCGGGTATCCTGGGTGGAATAGAAGGCCGGCGCAGCCCGCGGCGGCGCTGAAGTAGGGCGGGCCGCCCTCCGATAAGGGGAGGGTGCG
>CAYPHP010000196.1:0-6915 GCA_964410045.1 uncultured Acidobacteriota bacterium
CTACGAGTACTTCCACGGGGACAGCGGGCGCGGCGTCGGCGCCAGCCATCAGACTGGATGGACGGGGCTCGTCGCGAAACTGTTGGAGCAGAGCGGGGAAGGGGAGTAAACCTCGGAAAGACAAAAGGTAACGGGCAAAAGTCAAAGTGAAAAGTACAGAGATCGAGAGCGTCCCCTACTTTTGACCTTTGACTTTTGCCTTTTGACTTTCCGGAAGCAACAATGAAGGGCCGCCTTTCCTACATCGACTGGATGCGCGGCCTCGCCTGCCTGCTGATGTTCCAGACCCACGCCTACGATTCCTGGATCGCGCCGGAGTTCCGCAGTTCGACCTTCCTGATGTACTCGCAAGCGTTGGGCACGTTTCCCGCGCCGCTATTCCTCTTTCTCGCGGGCTTCTCGCTGGCACTGGGCATGGACCGGATGACCGAGCGCGGCGCGAGCGGCGCGAAGATCGCCGCGGCCTTCGCGCGACGCGGCCTCGAAGTGTTCGGACTTGCTGTGCTGTTCCGCTTGCAGCAGTTCGTGATGTCCTGGGGCTGGGCGCCTTGGACCGACTTGCTGCGCGTGGACATCCTGAACATGATCGGTTTGTCGCTGCTGTGCACCGGGCTGGTGGCGTTCACCCCGCGGCGTGCGGTAACGGCGGCCGCGATCGCCTTGATCATCGCGCTCCTGACTCCGCCGCTCTTCACCACCTGGAAGCCGGACTTCCTGCCCTGGTGGATGGCCAGCTACGTGAACGGTGGCCACACCGATTACCAGCCCAAGGGCTACCTGTTTCCGATGTTTCCCTGGATGGGCTTCGCCTTCGGTGGCTGCGCCATTGGGCTGATCGTCATGCGTGCACGCCGCGCCGGACGTGAAGCCGCCGTCGTCGCCGCGTTGGCTGCAGGAGGCGCCGGACTTGCCCTGCTGTCGCGCTGGCTGGATCACTTGCCCTTCCAGTTCTATGCGGTCTACGACTATTGGCGCACCAGCCCCAACTTCTTCCTGGCCCGCTTTGGATTGCTCCTTGTGATTCTGGGATTCTGCTACCTGTGGTGCGTCATCAAGCCTGGAAAATGGTGGAGTCCTGTGGAGCAGCTCGGGTCGACGTCCTTGCTGGTCTACTGGGTCCACATCGAATTCGTCTACGGACGCCTTTCCTTGCTGCCGAAGAAAGGCTGTTCGATCGAGATGGCTTCCTGGGGCCTCCTGCTGATCACGGTGATGATGGTGGTGCTGTCGGTGCTCAAGACGCGGGTGGCCGCGCGCGCGAAGGTCAAGTCTTGACGTCCAGGACCTTGCGAGCCTTCGTCGCCAGATCGCCCAATGCGAATGGCTTCTGCAGGAAGCCGGCGCCGTTCGCGGGAACATCTTCCAGGGACGCCAGGTCGTCGATGTAGCCGGACATGAGAATCACCTTGGTTTCCGGACGGGCCTCGGCCATGCGCTGGGCCAGCTCGATGCCGTTCATTCCCGGCATGACCACGTCGGTAAGCAAGAGGTGGATCGGACCGGGATGTTGTCCGGCGCGCTCCAGAGCCTGCTCGGCGGCGGCCGCTTCCAGCACCGCGTATCCTTGTCCGCGCAAGAACTGAACCGCCAGGCTGCGCAGGGGGGCTTCGTCTTCCACCACCAGGACCGTTTCCCAGCCTCGCGACGGCTGCGGGCCGGCGTCGGCGGAGTCCAGCAATTGCGCCGAGCGCGCCACAAAAGGCAGGTAGATGAGAAAGCTCGTGCCTTGGCCCGGAGTGCTCTCCACGTCGATCACTCCGTTGCTCTGCTGGACGATGCCGTAGACGCTGGCCAGTCCCAGGCCGGTTCCCCGGCCGCGCTGCTTGGTGGTGAAGAACGGCTCGAAGATGCGCAGCCGGGTCTGTGGATCCATACCCACGCCGGTGTCCTTCACGGTGACGCGCACATAACGGCCCGGCTCCATGTCCGGGAAGCGCTGGGCAAACATCTCGCCGACCTCCGCCATCTCCAGGGCGATGGTCAAACGTCCGCCGTCGGGCATGGCATCGCGCGCGTTCAGCGTCAGGTTCACGATCACCTGGTCGAACTGGCTGGGATCGGCCTTCACCCAGGCCGGTTCCGCGGAGGGCAGCACCTCCAGCAGAATATGCTCGCCGATCAGACGGCGCAGCATTTTGGATACTTCCCACACGCTGCGGTTCAAGTCAAAGATCCTCGGCTGCAAGACCTGCTTGCGGCTGAAGGCCAGCAACTGCTGGGTGAGTGAGGAGGCGCGATCGGCGGCTTTTTGAATCTCCTGGGCCGGCCGGCCCAGTGGCGACTTCTCGCCCAAGGCGTCGCGCAGCATCTGGCTGTAGCCGTGGATCACCATAAGCAGGTTGTTGAAATCGTGGGCCACGCCTCCGGCCATCCGGCCCAGCGACTCCATGCGCCGGCTCTGCTGGAGTTGCTCGTTCATCTGCGCCACGTCGTCCTGCAAGGATCGCTGCCGCGCCTCCAGCCGCCGCTGGTAATAGAGGATCACCACCACGCTGGCCATCATGTAGATGCCCACCAGGATCCGGCGTTCGCCCAGGCTCTGGGGATCCAGCGCAGTCGATGCCAGGAAGTGGATGATGGGAAGGGAAAGGGCGTACCAGAACAGGGCGTAGACGAAGCCGGGTGTAAAAGGCATGCGCTCGGGTGAGCGCCCGGTCACATCGGGTTCGGTGGTCAGTTGCCGCAGGCGTCCGGCTGCCGTCGCCAGCACCATGGGCACATAGGCGAGCAGATCCCGCGGCGAACCGGCCCAGAATTGCTGCCCCCGCAGGGCGGCGAAGCAGTCCAAAGAGTCGCCGGCCAAGATGAAGAGATTGATCGCCGCCAGCAGCGAATAAATCGCGCGCCAACGCGGCCACTCCTGGCACTGAGCCGCAACGAAAGAGAAACGCGCGATGAGCCAAAGGTCCAGGCAGATGTACAGCAACAAGGAAGGTACGGGGTTGGGCTCGACGGCCGTATCCACCGCCCGAGGCAGCACGGAAAAGTAGAGGAACAGGGTGACGCTGAACGCGATCGAGCCGACAAACTGCCACTTCACTCCGCGTCCATCGTTGCTCCAGCCCGAATGGCGGTGCGGGCGCAGTTCGCAGGCTAGGGCCGCAGCCAGGTAATACGCCAGGTACCAGGCATCAGTGAAGCCGGCGGACTGCAACTGGGCGTACCAGGCGGGATGGAAGACGCGCTCTGCAAGCCAGAAGGCGAAAGCCACTGCCAGCAGGATCGCAAAGCGGCGTTCTTCCCAGTGGCGCACCTCGGTGATCCCCTTGACCAGGGCGACCATCGCCAGAACCAGCAGCGCGGGATGGGCCACTCGCTCGCCGATCCAAGCGAGTTGGGCCCGGGGCATGTCGGGAATCGCATAGATCGCGGCCACGGTCGCGAACACCAGCGTCGCGGCACGCAACCAGGGATCTCGATACAATGCCTTTCCCATAGAGGTTTTCTTGAATTATAGCCCGGCTGCCGGGAAAGGGACGCTCCGGAGCCTGCTATACTCCTGCTGGACGAGAAAGTTCCGTGCCGCAATTACAGAACAGGACCGCTTTGGTCACCGGCGCTTCGCGCGGCATCGGGAAGGGCATCGCCCTGGCCCTGGGTCGCCAAGGCGCTACAGTGGCCGTTTCCTATCACACCAACCGGGCCGCGGCGGAGCAGACCGTGCAGGCGGTACAGGCTGCGGGAGGCCGCGCGTTTTCCGTGGCCACCGACGTTACCGATCCGGTCCGCGCCGGGCAGTTGGTGCGAACCGTGGGCGAAAGGCTCGGCCGGCTCGACATCCTGGTAAACAACGTCGGCAACTTCTCCTGGAAGTCGGTGGCCGAGAGCAGCACCCAGGAATGGCAGGATGTGCTGGCCTCCAATCTCTTCAGCGTCTTCTACACTTCGCGCGCGGTGCTCCCGCTGATGCGGGCCCAGCATTGGGGCCGAATCATCAACCTCGGGTCGGTGGGCGCTGAGCGGGCCTTCGGACAGGCCAAGATCTCCGCATTCCTGGCGGCAAAAGCCGGGATGGTGGCTTTTAGCCGGTCCCTGGCGTTGGAGGAAGCGCGCAATGGCATCACCGTCAACGTGGTCAATCCGTCGATTCACGACGATAGTGAACTGACCGTGGAAGAGGCGACCCGGGTGCGTGATGCCCGATTCCCGGTCGGCCGCCCGCCAACGTCCGAGGACGTCGCGGCGGCGGTGCTGTATTTCGCGTCCGAGCAAGCTGGTTACGTGACCGGCCAGGTGCTGAACGTTTCCGGAGGATGGCTGTTATGAAGCCCGCTCCCCCAGGGACCTAGCCATGCGACTGCAACGCCGCATCGTGATTCTGGTGATGGTGCTGATGGTGGTCCTCGCCGGCGGCACGGCGGGCTTCGTGTTCATCGAGGGCTGGCCGGTCTTCGACGGGCTGTACATGACCGTGACCACGCTCACGACTATCGGCTATGGCGAGACGCATCCGCTCAGCCCGCGCGGGCGTCTCTTTAACCTGGGTCTGATCGCGGTAGGCTTTACCGTCTTGTTCGCGCTGGTCGGGACCCTAACCCAGGCGCTCATCGAATTGGAGATGGGCGTCTTCAAAGAGCGACGTATGGAACGGCAGCTCAGCAAGATCAAGGATCATTACATCGTCTGCGGCGTCGGGCGGGTGGGCCGCGCCGTGATTCGGGAGTTCGAAAACTCAAAGGTCTCCTACGTAATCATCGAAGGCGACGCGTCGCGCGCGAAGTGGGCCTTGGACCGCGATGTGCTCATGGTGTTGGGCGACGCCACCCGCGAAGACGTGCTCCTTCGTGCCGGCGTGCAGCGCGCCCGCGGCCTGGTGGCGGCCGTCTCTGGCGACGCCCAGAACATCTACATCACGCTCACCGCCCGCGCATTGAATCCGGGGATGAAGATCGTGGCCCGGGCCGCCGAGGAAGACGCCGAGAAGAGCCTGCGCCGGGCCGGCGCGGACCTAATCATTTCTCCCTACTCCTACACCGGCCATCGAATTGCCCAGGCCCTGCTGCGGCCCAACGTGGTGGACTTCCTCGATACCCTGGCCGGGCCAGTGCAGGCGAGTGAGATGAACCTGCACATTGAGGAGTTGCGCGTCGCTGATCGGTCCGCGTTGTCAGGAAGAAGCCTGAAAGAAGCCGGCATCAGCCGCTCGCTTGGAGTGGTGATCCTGGCCTTAAAGCGCGAAGGCCAAGGCCTGGCCTTCAATCCGTCGTTCGAGGAACGGCTGACGCAGGGCGACTACTTGATCGCTGTCGGCGAGAACTCGGGCCTCAAGAAACTGGAATCCCTGTGCGGAGGATAACATCGTGAAGATCCTGACCGCGGCGCAAATGCGCGAGATCGACCGGCAGACCACCGAAGAACTGGGCATGCCCAGCCTGACGCTGATGGAGAACGCCGGAGTGCAGTTCGTGAAAGCGCTGGAGCGGCGCTTCCCCAAGCTGGGCGAGCAGCGCATCGCCATCGTCTGCGGCAAAGGCAACAACGGCGGCGACGGCATGGTCATCGCGCGGCAGTTGTGGATGGAATACGGCGCGCCGCGAGTGGTGTTGCTCACCGATCCGGCGGCGTTGCGTCCGGAGGCCCGCATCAATTACCACTATCTCCAAGGCATCGGCCTGGAGCCCTACGTGGTCCGCGACCTGGACGAGTGGCGGGCGATCAAGCCGGAGATCGAAGACGCCACCCTGTTGATCGACGCCCTCCTGGGGACGGGCTTGAACACCGCCCTGGAGGGATTCTTCCTGGAAGTGGTGAGCGATCTGAACAGCTCGCTGCACGGCGTGCCGGTGGTGAGTGTGGATATGCCTTCCGGGCTGCCCAGCGACAGCGGCGATTACGTCGGGGAATCCGTGCGCGCCAGCCTGACGGTGACCTTCACGGCGCCGAAAGTGAGCCAGGTGTTTCCGCCGAACATGCTGAACTGCGGGGAACTGGTGGTGGCGCCTATCGGGACGCCTCCGGCGCTTCTCGAGCGGCGTCCGGAATTCTTCCTGAACCTGCTGGAGGCGAAGGAACTGAAACCCTTGCTCGCGCCGCGAATGCGCGACACCCACAAAGGTGATTTCGGGCACGTCCTGGTGATCGGCGGCAGTCGCGGCAAGACCGGCGCTGCCGCTCTCGCCGGGCAGGCCGCGCTACGCAGCGGCGCGGGGCTGGTGACCGTGGCCACCGCGGAGAGCGCGCTCGCGGCCGTGGCCGGTCACAGCGCCGAGATCATGACCGAGCCCCTGCCGGAGACCGATTCCGGGTCGGTTTCCGCGCGCGCACTGGAATTCGAGCGCCTCGCCGGAATCCTAAAGGGCAAGAACGTGCTGGCGATGGGCCCAGGTCTTTCCACGAATCCCGATACCGTGGATTTTGTGAGGCGGGTGGTGCACTCGGTCAAGCTCCCGATGGTCCTCGACGCCGACGCGCTCAACGCCGTGGCGGGAGTGCCGGAGTTGCTCAACGGCCGCGACCGCGTGCTGGTGGTGACGCCGCATCCCGGCGAAATGGCCCGGTTGGTGGGCAAGTCCACTTCCGACGTCCAGGCCCATCGCGTGGAAACCGCGCGGGCGTTGGCCCGGGCGCAGAACCTCTACGTGGTCCTGAAAGGCTTCCGTACACTCGTGGCCGAGCCCGGCGGCCAAGTTTACGTCAACCCGACGGGGAATCCGGGCATGGCCACAGGCGGCACGGGCGACGTGCTCACCGGCTTGATCGCGGGATTCCTGGCCCAGTTCAGCGACCGTCCGCCGGAGGCGGCGATCTGCGCCGCGGTCTACTTGCACGGTCTGGCCGGCGACTTGGCCGCCGCCGAGGTCGGGGAAATGCCGCTCGTGGCCGGCGACGTGCTGCGGTGCTTCCCGGTTGCTTTGCGGCAAGTCGCAGGATCTTGAAACCACAGATGAACACAGATAAACACAGATCGGATCTGTG
>CAYPHP010000197.1:0-6891 GCA_964410045.1 uncultured Acidobacteriota bacterium
CAATCCGGCCAGCAGTTGGTAATTCTCCTCGCCGTTCTTTCCAAATCCAAATCCCGGATCGAGCCAGACCTGGCCAGCGGGGAGACCAGCCGCCGCGTCACGAAGCTTAGCCAGTTCTTCGGCCACCAGACCGCACGGATCGGGCAGCGGTGGAAGCTGATGCATTACATCAGGAGTTCCCCGTATGTGCATGATAATCAACGGGACGTTCAGATCCTTTGCGGCCTCAATCATGGCTGGTGTCGAGCCCATCGCAACGTAGTTGATCAGCGACGCCCCCGCCGAAATCGCAGCGCGGGCGACGTCCTGTTTGTAGGTGTCAATCGAGATGGGGACGGTCACCTGCCCTTGCAAGCCTTCGAGGACCGGGAGAACGCGGCTCAGCTCTTCGTCCACGGTAATGCGCTCCGATCCCGGGCGTGTGGACTCGCCGCCGACGTCGATCATGTCCGCGCCCAAGGCTTCCATGTGCTTGGCCCGTTCGATGGCGGCGTCGATCTCGCGATAGGCGCCTTGCTCGGAGAACGAATCAGGCGTGACGTTCAAGATGCCCATGACCAAGGTCCGCTCGCCCAGGGTCAGTTCGCGTTGCCGCAGACGGACTCTGTACACGGGACGATGGCAGGCGGGGAGAGACACGCACTGATTCTACAGCCTTGGTAGGACAGGCTGTCCAGCCTGCCCCCTCGGTCCTAGATTGGTTCACCAACCTTGACACCTTGAGAACAGGATGGTTAAATCCAAATCAGTGCCCAAGATCCTACTTGCCGACGACAGTACGCACGCCCAGCGGATGGGGACCAAGATCCTCGCGGCTGAAGGCATTGAAGTGGTTACCGCCAGCAACGGAGAGGCCGCGCTCAAGAAGATGGGCGAGGTCGAGGTGGACCTGGTTCTGGCCGACGTCTACATGCCCGGTCTCGACGGCTACGAAGTCTGCCAATGGGTGAAGAAGTCGCCGGAGTATTCTTTCGTACCGGTCGTCCTGGTGGTGGGTGCCCTGGAACTGTACGAACCCGACAAGATCGCCCAAGTTCAGGCCGACGGCCTATTGAAGAAGCCGTTCGAAGCCACGGCGATGATCGACACGCTGCGCCCGCTCCTGGAAGTAGCAGCCAAGGCCCGGGAAAAGAAGAAGCCCAAGAAGGCGCCGGTCGAAGACGCCGAAGAGGAACGAACGGTCCGCCTGTCGGCGTCCCCGGTCGCAGTGGAAGAGACGATCCCCGCGCCCGCGCCGGTCGAGGCGATGGAAGTTCCGCCGGAAGTGGCCGACATCCCCTTCGGCATGGACATGGGCCAGGAATCGGCGGCGGGGACGTATGGAAGCGCCGCGTCCGCTCCCGAAATCGATCTGGCGTCGGTGGAGTTCGCCATGCCGGGCGTGGAGCCGACCGAATCCGCGGAAGTCACGATTCCCACTGAATTCCAAGAGACCGCGCCAGCCCCTGCTCCGGCCGCCGCCATCCCTGAAGTGGCTGCGGAGCCAGCCCCCGAACCGGCTCCGGTCGAGTCGGTTTATGGCGTCGAAGCACCCGCAGAGGAGCCCGTCGAAGTAAAGGCCGAAACGCCAGCCGAAGTGGTAGTGGAAGAAGTGGCGCCGCCGCCGGCTCCTGAGCCCGAGCCTGCGCCTGCTCCCCCGCCTCCCGAACTGGAGCCTCGCTGGGTGGCCGAGCCCGCTGAAGTCACCAAGCAGGATCAGGCCCTATTCGAACCGGCCGTCGCCGCCGCGCCTCCAAAACCGGAGGCCCCGCCCGACTGGAACGAGTTGCTGAAGAGCGTAGAAGAACCGGCCGCCGTTCCCGCAGCTGCTGCCGCGGCCACCGCTGCGGTCGTCGCGACCAAGGAAGAACCCGCCTCGCCTTCTCCGGCTCCGCCGCCTGCCAAGGTCGACGAGGATGCGGTCCGGACCGCGGTCCAACTCTGCCTGGAGAACGCCCTGCCCACACTGGTAGAGGACATCACCGCCTCGGTCATCCGCCGCCTCAACAAGTAGGCTGCCAACTCTCGAGCCGGTCTCATAAATTCTGGAGGTCAAAGAAGGGCGGGCGCGGAGGCCCGCCCCTACACTCGGCTCTTGTAGGGCGGGGCTCCGTCCCCGCCCTTTCGTGTGGTTTATGAGACCGGTTCTCGTCCTAGCAGGTTAGAATGACCGGATGAAGTTCCTACCCCTCATCTGGAAGAACTTCCTGCGCAACAAGCGGCGATCGCTGCTGACTACGCTCAGCCTGGCCACGTCCCTGTTCCTGCTCACGACCCTACGCACGGTCGTGGCGGAGATGGAAGCGGTGTCGGTCGCCCCGGAGCAGGCCTTGCGCCTGGTGACCCGCCATGCCGTCTCTTTGACCAACATGCTGCCGGTGGCCTACGGCGAACGCATCAAGGCGATCCCGGGAGTGAAGAGCGTTACGGTCGGCAACTGGTTTGGCGGTGTCTACATTGACGAGACCAACTTCTTCGCGCAGTTCGCCGTAGACCACGAGACCTACTGGCCCACAGTTCCGGAGATCACCGTGCCGGAAGATCAAAAGCAGGCCTTCGCCCGCACCAAGAACGGGGCGGTGGTCGGGAAAATCCTGATGGACCGGTTCAAGTGGAAGGTCGGCGACCGGATCACCCTGAAAGGGACCATCTATCCGTTCGATCCTGAGCTGTTGCTCGTGGGAGTCTACCGATCCCAGAATCCTCCAGACGAGGCTTCCCTTCTTTTCCGGTGGGACTACCTGAACGAGATGGCCGGGCGACCGGACCAAGCCGGCTGGTACAGCATCATGGCCACCGGCAAGGACGCCATGCCCGGCATCATCAAGGCGGTCGACGATATGTTCCGCAACTCCACCGCCCCGACCAAGACCGAAACGGAAAAGGAGTTCCAACTCAGCTTCAGCGGCATGATGGGCAACGTCAAGATGCTGGTAGGCAGCGTCTCGGCGGTGGTGATCTTCACCATCCTGCTGGTGACGGCGGCGACCATGGGCATGACCATCCGCGAGCGCACCCGCGAGTTCGGAATCCTGAAGAGTCTGGGGTTCACCCGCGGCCTGCTGGTAACCCTGATTGTGGGAGAAGCACTGATCGTTTCGCTGACCGCTTGGCTGGCCGGATGCCTGGGCGCCAAACTCCTCTACACCGGAGCGGACATGAGCAGCATGACTGGAGGCTGGTATCCGGTTTTCCGGGTCCCGCCCGACGCCCTGCTGTGGGGCTTCGTCCTGGCGCTGGCGGTGGCCTTGATCACCGCGGGCGTTCCTGCCTGGCGGGCTTCGCGCGTGAATATCGCGGAAGCGTTGAGATTCGTAGGATGATTAGCCACCGAGGCACGGAGGACACCGAGAAGACCTCGACTCGGTGATCTCGGTGTCTCAGTGGCGGAGAACTCTAGATGGCAATCCCGTTCAAATACAACTTGCGCAGCGTGCTGCTCCGGCGTACGGGAACGCTGATGGCGGTGCTCAGCGTGGCCGCCACGGTGACGGTGTTCGTCTCGGTCATGGCCTTGTATCGCGGGCTGGAATCCGCGCTGACCGCCACCGGGCATCCGCTCAACCTGGTGGTGATCCGCAACGGCTCGCAAACGGAAACCAACTCCAGCGTGGAACGCGAAAAGCTGCAAGTGCTCAAGTACCTGCCGGGCGTCGAGAAAGACAGCCGGGGAGAGCCGACGGTCTCGGCGGAGGTGCAGACCCTGGTGTTTCTGCCGCGCGCCGACGGCACGCGCGCCAACGTGGTCCTGCGCGGCATCTCGCTGCCGTCCGGACTGCTGCTGCGGCCGCAGGTCCGCCTGGTGGAAGGGCGCATGTTCCGGACCGGACTGCGTGAGGTGGTGGTGAGCCGGCTCCTCGCCCAGCGTTTCGCCATGGAGATCGGGAAGCCGCTGCGCATCGAGGGCGGCAGGGTCTGGGAAGTCGTGGGCATTACCGACGCCCAGGGCAGCGCTTACGAATCGGAAATCTGGACCGACGTCAACGCGGTGGCCGATGAGTACAAACGCGACCAGTACTCCTCGGTGCTCTTGCGGGCCGCCGATGCCGCCGCGGTGCCTGCGCTGATCAAGCGCATCAACGACGACCGGCAACTGCACCTGCAAGCCCGCGACGAGCCGGATTACTTCAAGCAGCAGACTTCAGCCTCCGGCGGGATCAAGATCCTGGGCTCGTTCATCTCCTTCATCATGTCCATCGGAGCCTGCTTCGCAGCCATGAACGCGATGTACGCCCAGGTGGCCTACCGGGCGCGCGAGATCGGGACGTTGCGGGTGCTGGGGTTCCGCCGCTTGGCCGTGCTGACGGCGTTCCTGGTGGAGGCGGTGCTGCTGGCGGTGGCCGGCGGACTCCTGGGATGCCTGCTGGCCATCCCCGTGCACGGCATTTCCACCGGGACGATGAACTTCACTACCTTTGCGGAAATCGCTTTCCACTTTCGCATCACACCTGGCCTCTTGGCGGTTGGCATCGCCTTCGCGGCGATGATGGGCGCTCTGGGCGGATTCCTGCCTTCGGTGCTGGCGGCCAGGCGCCCGATTGTGGAATCCTTGAGAGCATAGATGCCGAGAGAATCTCTTAGCGAAGACTTGGGCAGCCTGCGGATTGATGCGGCCCGGCGAGACCGCGGCCGCCAGCAGCGCAACATTCCGCGTTGGGTGTGGTTCGTGGCCGCGGGCATTGCCGTCCTGCTGATCGCCTGGGGCGCGGTCACCGCCATCCGCACCACGCCGGTGGAAGCGGCGCGCGTGGTTTCCATGGAAGTGAACGAGCCATCCGCGGTGCTGGTGGCCAGCGGATACGTCGTCGCCCACCACAAGATCCAGCTCAGTTCCAAGGTCATGGGCCGGGTGGCGTGGATCGGCGTGGAGAAGGGCGACGTGGTCCAGAAGGATCAGGTGCTGGTACGGCTGGAAGCGGACGAATACAAGGCCGCTGCGGACCAGGCGCAAGGCAACCTGGCGGCGGCCGAATCCCGCCTGCTGCAACTGCAAACCGGATCGCGTCCGCAGGAGATTGAACGCGCCCGCGCCCAAGCCGACGACGCTCGCGCCAACCTAACCAACGCCACGCTCTATTGGCAGCGCAGCCAGGGCCTGGCCAAGGACGGCGTGATCAGCCGCCAGGATCTGGACCGCGCCCAGGCGGTCTTCGACCAGGCCAAGGCTCAGCTCGAAGCCGCCGAGAAGCAGCATGAACTAGTGAAGATTGGTCCGCGCCGCGAAGAAATCGAGACCGCCCGCGGCCTCGTCCAGCAAGCCCGCGGACAACTCGACTACGCCAAGACACAACTCGTGGCCACCGAAATCCGCGCGCCGGTGCGCGGCACGATCCTCGACCGGCTGGTGGAGAAGGGCGAAATGGTCACCACCAGTTTTGTGGGCGACCGCGGGGCCAAGTCCTCGGTGGTGAACATCGCCGACTTGAACGATCTGTTGGTGGAACTGGACATCAGTCAGAACGATTTCGCCCGGGTGCAGATGAAGCAGAAATGCACAATCACCGCCGACGCCTATCCGGACAAGCGCTATCCCGGCGAAGTCTTCCAGATCGCTCCGGAAGCCAACCGGCAGAAGGCCACGGTCCAGGTGAAGGTCCGCGTGCTGAATCCGGACGGACTGTTGCGTCCGGAAATGAACGCGAAAGTGAACTTCCACAACGCCGCCGGGGGTGTGGTGAAGAGCACCGAGCTGCTGGTTCCCCGCAGCGCCGTGTTCCAAACCGACGGAAAGAGTGCGGTGATGGTGGTGGAGAAGAACCGCGCGATCGTCAAGGCGGTGACGCTTGGCGATGCGGCCGGTGATTCCGTGCGCATCACGTCCGGCCTGACGGGGGCGGAACTGGTGGTGGTCAGCCAGCCTGGGAACCTGGTGAACGGCCAGAGAATTCGCGTGAAGTAGCAATATCCAAGGGAAAGGACCTGTGTCCAAGGAAGCCAGCGGCATCGTCGGCTCGCAGATCTCGCACTACCGCATCGTCGCCAAGCTGGGCGAGGGCGGGATGGGCGAGGTGTATCGCGCCGAGGATATCCGTTTGGGACGGCCGGTGGCGCTCAAGCTGCTGACCGCGCAGGATTCCGCCCCCGCCGTTTCCGGCGAGACCTGGGAGGCGGAAGTTCGCGGCGCCTGGAAGGAATCGGCGGCTTCAATTCCTGAGAGCGGCGCGACCATGAGCCCGCGGCAGCGGTTCTTGAAGGAAGCGCGGGCCGCCTCCGCCCTGAACCATCCCGGCATCGTGGCCATCTACGATATTGGCGAAAGCGATGGCCGCCTGTTCATCGCCATGGAGTTGGTGGACGGCGAGACCTTGCGCAAGCGGCTCGAACGCGGGTCGATCGAACTGAAGCCGCTGCTGCGTGCCGCCATCCAGATGGCGGAAGTCCTGGAACGCGCGCACGGCGCGGGCATTGTGCACCGCGACATCAAGCCCGAGAACATCATGGTCACTTCCGACGGGCACACCAAGCTGCTCGACTTCGGCATCGCCAAGCTTCGCCGTCCGGAGGGGGAAACCTCGCAGACGGTGGACAGCTCCCGCACCCAGCCGGGCACCGTGCTCGGCACCGTTTCGTACATGTCGCCCGAGCAGACCGTGGGCGGCGAGCTCGACCACCGCAGCGACCTGTTCTCGTTCGGCTCGGTGCTTTATGAGTGCGTGGCCGGGCGCAAGCCGTTTACCGGAACCACCGTCGAGACGATGTACGGCATCGCGCACCTGCCTCCGGAACCCCTGGCGGCCATCCGTTCCGACGCCCCCGAGGAAGTGGTCCGGATCGTCGAGAAGCTGATGGAGAAGGAAAAAGAGGATCGCTACCAGAGCGCCGCCGAGCTGGCGGTGGATCTGCGGCGGCTGGAGCGAAAGATCATTAGCTCTCAGCCGTCAGCTCTCAGCTCTCACCACCAACCCCTATCCC